>JAGOUF010000461.1 GCA_018061385.1 Chitinophagaceae bacterium
CACCAGTAACAATGGAGGTTTTATTTTCTAGTAGTTTCATAATAAATTATTTAGCCAAGTAAAAGGCAATGATAAATAAAAGAAATTTATAAACATTTTCAAGGTATAAAATCAATATGGTTAAAATAGAAAAAATGTATAAAATTTTTACCCAAAATTTAAACTCAAAAAATTTTTTTATTGCAAAAATTAAATACACTATAAATGTGCTTAATATCACGATAACTGTTTGCCCTTCATTTTGTATAAGCCGAACATTAAAAATTAAGGATGCCAACCAAAGAATTAGTGGTACAATTAGAAAGCCCCACAGTATAAAAAAGGAAAATATTTCGGTACTAAAAATAAAATGATCAAAGTACATTTTCCTTTTTTTGCGACTAATTAGCCAAGATACAAAGGCAATGGCCGGAATAACGGTAAACAATAAAAATTTTGAAACTTTTTCTGCTTTCATATGAAAAATTTTTTCGAAATCAATCAATGAAATTCCTGAAAGTTGCAAGTGGTTATGGATTAATTTAGTTGCCCACTCACCATAAAATCTATGGGATTGATGAAATTTAAGTTTCATATTTAATCCTTCAAATACAGGAAATAGGAGATATAAAATTACTAGTAATAAGAAGAAGGAAAGGGGTTTGAAATATTTTTTTCTTATCCCATTACAATAGTCTAATGAAAGTTTGCCAGGAGCTGTAAAAATTGTCTTTAATGTTGTAAAAAAAGTACCCTCAAAATGAGTAATAAAATGAAATCCTTCTTCAAAAATATGCAACAGACTCTTATCGTTTTGTGTATATAATTTTTCGCCACAATTGTTGCAAAATTTACCAAAAAATTGATTGTTACAACCTTTACAAGAGTTTATTGGGGCATTCGAATTGTTCATTACATAAACTTTTTAATTTCATCAATATATGCTCTCTCATTGCTTAAACGAGGTACTTTATGTTGCCCACCTAATTTACCTTTGCTGCGTAACCAATTGGCAAAAACCAATTTATTTACAGCATGCACCACAGGCATTCTTAATGCAATGTCTTTATATCGCTTGGCCTCATAATCGCTATTGATATTTTTTAAAGCACAGTCTAGCTCGTACGTAAATTCTTCTATTTTATTGGGGGGCTGTTCAAACTCAATTAACCATTCGTGTGCACCATTGCTATTTTCGCTAAAATAAATGGGTGCTGCTGTATAATCGTTTACAACAACATTGCATTTTTGGCTAGCAATGGCAATTGCCTTATCGGTATTGTCAACAATAATTTCTTCCCCAAATGCATTGATGTAATGTTTTAACCTGCCAGTTACTTTTATTTTAAAAGGATGCAAAGCTGTAAATGCAATTGTGTCGCCAACCAAATATCTCCATAAACCACCATTGGTTGAAATAACCAAAGCATAATTTTTATCTATTTCAACATCATTTAACCCAATGGTTCTTGGCTCGGGTTGCCCATATTCTTCAATGGGCATAAACTCATAAAAAATACCATGATCTAAAAACAACAACATCCCGTCGTCTTCAAAACTGGTTTGTGCAGCAAAAAAACCTTCACTTGCATTGTACACATTTAAAAAAGAAATATCGCCACCTATCAGTTGTTTAAATTGTTCTTTATAAGGTGTAAAAGAAACACCACCATGTAAATACAATTCTAAGTTTGGCCAAACTTCTTTGATAGTTTGTTTACCCGTAATTTCTAAAATACGTTTTAAAAGTACCAAGGTCCAAGTTGGTACACCCGACATTGAGGTTACGTCATCGTGAATGGTTTGTTGTGCAATGGCTTCAATTTTGGCATCCCATTCATTCATTAAAGCTGTGGCTAAATCTGGTGTTCTAATCCAATTAACCCAAACAGGTGTATTTTGAAACAATACAGCACTTAAATCTCCATATTGTGCTTCTTCATTTAGTTGATTTATCTCGTGGCTTCCACCAATTAGCAATCCTTTTCCTGTTAATAAATCACTCTCTGGTTTTCCGTTGTAATAAGCAGTCAATACATCTTTACTGCCTTGAAAATGGCAGTTGTTTAAGCTCTCTTCTGTAATGGGAATAAATTTACTTTTTTCACTTGTTGTACCACTACTTTTTGCAAACCAATTTACGGGTGTGTTCCAAAGTAAATTTTGTTCGCCCAACATTAAACGTTCTACATAAGGTTTTATATCATCGTAAGTATGTATTGGAATTGCTTTTTTAAAATCTCGGACTTTAAATAAATTATTCAACCCGTATTTTCTACCAATTTCTGTAAACTGTCCATGTGTGGTTAAATCTTGTAGTACATCTCGCTGGGTTGCAATTGGATGATGAATCCATTGCTCAATACGCCAATAACGTATTCTAGCAAGTCTTGATATGGCAGGACTAAGCAGTTTCATTTGGAGGTTATTGCAGCAAAATAAGGAATGATAACGAGAAAGAGCAAAGTAAATTCAACTAAATTGGTAGGATAAATAAAATAGCGAATTACAAATTATTATTTATTCCCATTTCAATAATCCAATCTTTGCGTTTTAATTCAAAGTTTGTACCCAAGTATAAACGTTTTACTTGTTCGTTTTCTGCCAATTCTTCGGCTGTTCCATGTTGAAAAATTTTACCATCAATTAGTAAATATGCTCTATCGCAAATACTCAATGTTTCGTTAACATTGTGATCGGTAATTAAAATGCCAATGTTTTTAAATTTTAATTTTGCAACAACACTTTGTATATCTTCTACAGCAATAGGATCTACGCCAGCAAAGGGTTCATCTAACAAAATAAATTTAGGATCTACTGCTAAAGCTCTAGCAA
>JAGOUF010000462.1 GCA_018061385.1 Chitinophagaceae bacterium
AATGGATTTGGCATTGTACATGGGGGTATTTGTTTTAGTTTGGCAGATAGTGCATTTGCCTTTGCATGCAACAATCGCAACAACTTATCAGTAGCTTTAGATACAAGTATCAACTTTACAAAAGCTGTGCATGTAGGCGATGTTTTGATAGCTGAAGCCAAAGAATTACACAATGGTAGAAGCACAGGTTTGTACCATATAACCATTACCAATCAACAAGAAAAATTGGTAGCATTGTTTAAGGGCACTTGTTTTAGAACCAACAAACCGTTATTATAATTACTGTACAAACCAATAGCCCAAAGCTAGCCATAGCAAGCCTTTAACCAAAAAGAAAATAAATCCCCATAAGCCAATTTTCTTCATCCATTTTACCAATGGTTTAGTTGGTTGTGTAGTTGTATTCATATTAATTGGCAATAATTTCATAGGTTTTAAATACACTACTCATGGGTGCTGGTTTTCCTTCTTCTCTGGCTTTAGCCACATCTTCAAAACCTCTTACATGGCCTTTTAAAAATGCATCGCTTTTTGTCCAATCTTTAAATGCCAATTCGTTGCTCCAATAACTTACAATTAAATATGGATCTGTTTCTTTACTAGGTTTCAACACATGCATATCAATAAATCCAGGCATTGTATCAATTGCTTTTGTTCTTGTGCTAAACAAAAACTCAAATCGTTCTTTATATTCAGGTGTACAGTGTATGTAGTTTACTGCAACAAATTTTTTGTCTCTCATTCTTTTGTAAGTTTTCACGAAAGTATCTTTACACACAAAGCAGTATTGTTAATATCGGGAAACTGAATTACGCAATAAGGAATTCTATAGAACAACTAACTTCATAATATGATTTATCAGTTTAATAATTTTATTCCAGTAGTACACGAATCTTCTTTCATTCATCCGCAAGCTGCTGTAACGGGCAATGTAATTATTGGCAAAAATGTTTATGTTGGCCCAGGAGCTGCTATACGTGGCGATTGGGGAGCCATTGTTATTGAAGATGGTTGCAATGTGCAAGAAAATTGTACCATTCACATGTTTCCTGGTACAACAGTTTTATTAAAAACTGCTGCACATATTGGACATGGAGCAGTAATACATGGGGCTACAATTGGTAAAAATTGTTTAGTAGGCATGAATGCCGTAATTATGGACAATGTTATTTTGGGTGATGAATGTATTGTTGGTGCTTTGAGTTTTATTAAAGCCAATGAACAATTTGAAAGCAGAAGTTTAATTGTAGGAAATCCTGCAAAAAAAATTAAAGACGTAAGCAATGAAATGATGGCTTGGAAAACTGAAGGCACAAAATTGTACCAACAATTACCTGCAGAAATGATGCAATATTGTAAAGTTGTAGAACCATTAAGAAGTGTTCCTACAGAATATGCACAACAGCAAGAACATTTGTATAAACCCTGGAACGAAACCAAATAAGTTTTTAAATAACTGCTTTTTTGTAGCCTCATTCACACCAAAATGCTGAATCACTAACTAACTTTCCCAATCCTTTCGTCTCCTTGTTTAACCAGCTCACAAGCTAGTTCAACTTTTTGTTCAAAATCGGGCAAATCCTCACTTATAAAAATCCAACTGTTTTTACTTCCATCAAAATCAAACTCCATTCGACTTGTATGAATTTCTTTTTGTAATTCTTCATAAAACTCTGGTACTGTTGCAATATAAACGCCATTAAATTCTGGCATAAGTGTTTCTTGTTCTCTTAAATAAATAATGAGTTTGTTGTTTAGGTACAAGCCATAACCACCCAATAATTTTTTAATTTTTGGTCGAACAGGATATAATTTTTGCAAAGTAAATTCGTAGGGTACTAAATAACTCATAATAGAAATTATTTTACTGTTTCTTTAACCTGCTGCATATAGTTAAATGCTCTTTTTTCGGCAAATCTATCCGCATTTAAAATAATTAAGGTTTGTATTGCCAATGCAACACCTATACCATAAATAAATTGTTGATTATCCTCGTTTCTACCTTTATAAATTAAAATTCCACCAATAACAAGCAGTACAATTTCTACATAACGATACACAACAAAATTTTTGTTTACCGTTTCCATTCTTGGCAGTTCTTTTTCTTTCAAATCAGTTGGGTTCATATCCAATGCATATACAACTCGTATTCTATCTGCATCGCTTCTAGTATACACAGTAAAGCCAACAATTATTTGCAGTATAGCAATTGTTATTAAAGGAATGGAAGCTCCTTTCCAAAATTGTGTTTTCCAAACAAATATTCCAATTAAAGAAATAATAATTGCAGCAATACCTATACCTAAAAACAAGAAGCTTTCTTGCTTTTCAGCAATAAAATATTTTTCAATATCTGTTTTGGTAAGCATACTTTTTTATGTTTTAATATAGGACGATTAACCTGCAGATTTATTGCAAGGCTCTAATAATTTTTTCATTTAATGGAGATACATCTTTACTAAAATATCCAATCAACATTCCATTTTCATCTACCAAATACTTTGAAAAATTCCAAGTGGGTGGTTGATTGCACCAACCATTTTTTGTGCTATCGCTTAACCAATTAAAAACTTCGTTTTGCTGAGATCCTTTAATAACGCTACTTTTTTGTGCCAATGGAAAAGTAACCCCATAATTTATTTTACAAAAAGAAGCAATGGCATCATCGTTTTTACTCTCTTGATTTTTAAAATCATTTGCAGGAAAACCAATTACCACCAATTTGTTTTTGTACTGTTGGTACAATTCTTCCAATTCACTGTACTGACCAGTATAACCACAATCGCTAGCAGTATTTACCAATAAAA
>JAGOUF010000463.1 GCA_018061385.1 Chitinophagaceae bacterium
CAGCTCTAATAGCCATGGTTGTAATCATACAGCTTCCTAAGCTAGTTGCCAACATATCTGTTGGACTAAATCTTTCACCTTTTCCTTGATTATCGGTAGGTGCATCGTTTTCAATTACAGTTCCACTTTGTAAATGTGTTAATTCTGTTCTTAAATCTCCAGTATAAACAATTCTACTTGTCATATTAGTTTGTATTTTGCCCTAAATTTACATTCATCAAATTATACACTGTGAAGAATATTTTTATAGCATGTCTTTTTTTGTTACCAATTTGTTTAAATGCCCAACAAAAGCAAGTGTCGGAGCGACAACAAAAGAAAGCAGATCGTAGAGCTCAAATAGATAAATTAATTAAGCAAGAAGAAGAAGGAGCTTTAATTTTCAATAAGCAAAGCATTTTTGGAATTAAATTAAATACAGATGGGTATGGTATTTTTTATGAAAAAGGAAAATATAAAACCATCAACAAAACAAATTTGTGGTGGATAGAATTAAACGAACACAAGCATGTTAAAGAAGAAAAATTTGCCAAAGGCGATCCAAATTTTGGCTTCTTAATTGGCAATCCTTACGTGTACGGAAAAATCAACAATTTTTACAATTTTAAAATTGGAATTGGTCAACAAAAATTAATAGGAGGTAAGGGCAATAAAAATGGAGTAGCAACAACTTTAAACTATGGTGGTGGCTTTGCTTTAGCAATGATGAAACCTTATCATTTAGATGTGAATGATCCATTAAGTGGTGCAACAAAAACAATTCGTTACGTACAAGATAGTACCTTGTTTTTAGATCAAACTCGTATTATTGGAGCAACTGGTTTTACCAAAGGGCTCGGCAGAATGGATTATATTCCTGGCTTTCATGCAAGAGCTTCTTTAAGGTTTGATTATGGTAGATACAACGAAACTGCATCAGGTATTGAAGTTGGCATTAATGCAGAATATTATACCAAAGAAATTATACAAATGGCTCAAAATGCCAATAAGAAATTTTTCTTTAACGCCTTTGTTGCGATAACTTTTGGAAGACGAAAGTAAGCCGTTACTTTTGCAGCAAAATTTACAACAAACAATCTACATATTTAACTGTTTAATTGCTTTGTTGAAATTTGGTTTTAACCCCTATGATGATTATTTAAATTTTTTGTGATGCAAGAATTACCAGTGGTTCCTAAAATAGATCCTACACAATCTAAAATACAAAAACCCAATTGGTTGAGAGTGAAATTACCAATTGGTGAAGATTATAAACATGTACGTGGGTTGGTTGATAAACATAAATTACACACTATTTGCGAAAGTGGAAATTGCCCAAATATGGGTGAATGTTGGGGCGAAGGAACTGCAACATTTATGATTTTGGGGAATATTTGTACACGAAGTTGTCGCTTTTGTGCAGTTGCTACTGGCAGACCAGAACCTGTTGATTGGGACGAACCACAACGTGTTGCAGAAGCCATTCATTTAATGAAAGTAAAACATGCTGTTATTACATCTGTAGATAGAGATGAACTTGAAGATGGTGGTGCACAGGTTTGGTACAATACCATTATGGCAGTAAAAAATTTAAATCCTACCACAACTTTAGAAACTTTAATTGGGGATTTTAAAGGCCAAGAAAAAGACATTCAAAGAGTAATAGAAGCAGCACCAGAAGTGGTAAGCCACAACATGGAAACTGTAGAAAGAATAACTCGTAAAGTTCGTGTACAAGCTAAATACTTTAGAAGTTTATCGGTTTTAGAAACTTTGAAAAAAGGAGGAATGCGTACTAAAACTGGTATGATGTTGGGCATTGGAGAAGAGAAGCATGAGGTTATTGAAACCATGAAACATTTAGTAAATGTAGGTTGCGATATATTAACCTTAGGCCAATATTTACAACCAACAAAAAAACATTTACCAGTACAACGTTTTGTACATCCTACTGAATTTGCAGAGTTGAGAGAAATTGGATACGAGCTAGGATTTGATTATGTTGAAAGTGGGCCATTGGTTCGTTCATCATACCATTCAGAAAAACATGTAATTGCAGGTTGGGGCAAAAATAAATGGCAACAAGAAAAAGAAATGGCTGCAACTGTTTAATTTATTCGTACAATAAATAAGGTTCTATTGTTTGTTGCCAATTACCAACGAAAGTAATTTGTTCTATTTTTTGCAAGAAAGCTTGCATGGGCAATTCGAAAATTGCTTCACTGTTTTCAATGCCCAATAATTTATCTAAATGTCCAGTACCATTGGGGTTTACCAATGTTGGGTAAGTTGTCCATTTAAAATTTTCTGGATGTAATTGTTTAATTAGTTGAATAAGCAACAATGCTGTATACACTGGCTGAAAAGTTGCTACATTGTTTATTGTAAAACCAACTCCATAACAAAGTTCATTTACATATTTGCTCGTATTGGGAATAAATGTTGTTGGAAACAAGAGTACATTGTCTTGTAATTCATTAAAAATAGAACAAACAATTTCATGTTGTAACCATGGTGCACCAACAACTTCAAAAGCTTTTTGTGTACCTCTTCCTTCACTAATATTGGTAGCTTCTAATAAGCCCAATCCTGGGTACAACAATGCAGCATTAAAATGTTGCATGGCAGGTGATGTTGGTACAAAATTCATTTGCCAATTGGGCTGAAAATAATTTCTTTGCCAGTGGTTGCATTTAATTACTTCAACTGTTGCACCAATTAATTTTTTTGCATTAAAAAACAGGGCAAGTTCTCCCAATGTACATGCATGACGCAAAGGCATTGCCCATCTTCCAATAAACGAATTGCATTCAACTTCATTTAATAT
>JAGOUF010000464.1 GCA_018061385.1 Chitinophagaceae bacterium
CTTTAGCCCAAACAACTGCAACTTGTGCAAATGGAGCATTGCTAATCCACATTTTTGCACCATTTAAAATTACATGATCGCCAGCATCTTTAATATTTGTCAACATTCCTGCAGGATCGCTACCATGGTTGGGTTCTGTTAAACCAAAACAACCCAACCATTCGCCACTTGCCAACTTTGGTAAGTATTTCATTTTTTGATCTTCACTTCCAAAAGCATGAATAGGAAACATAACCAAACTGCCTTGTACACTTGCAGTACTGCGTACACCACTATCACCACGTTCTAATTCTTGCATCATTAAACCATAAGAAATATAGTCTAATCCACCACCACCATATTCAATAGGAACAGTAGGACCAAAGCAACCCAAGTCGCCCATTTGTTTTACAATTTGTTCAGGAAATTCGGCACGTTGAGCATAGTCTTCAATAATTGGACTAATTTCTTTTTTTACATAACTACGAACCGATTCACGAATGAGTTTATGTTCTTCGGTTAATAAATCATCTACTAAAAAATAATCTGGACTTTGAAATAAATCTGCTCTAACTGCCATGACGGTAAATTTTGTTTTTGCCTAATAAATAAAACATGAACACATAATAATATATGAACAAACGTTAGCACAAAAATAAGGGGTGAATAGTAAGCAACTGTGTTTTGTGTAGCTTTTCTTTTGTTTGATTTTTTTATGAAATCAACTGTAGAATATTTATTGAACAACTGTTGCGTCGTTGATAAATTCTGCTTTAGCAGGGCACACTTGTACTTTTGAAAAAAGAATGATCTGCTCTTCGAGCATTTTGTTGTTTTTCTGGGTACAAAAAACTAAATCCAAGGTTTATAAATAACTCTATACAGTTGAATTAATGCAGTAATTAAAAACACACAACCCATAATAAGATTAAGAGTTTTATTGCTGGTTTTCATTTTTGTAATTGCCCAATTACCACCATGAATATAAATACCAATGCCTGTTAAAGTGCCTAAACCTGCACCAATGCAAAAAATATTAAAATGTAAATTGGTAGTTTGCAAAACATTGTTTTGAATTAACTGTGTACTCCATAAAAACCAAAAAGGAATTTGTAAAGGATTTAATGCACTAATACTTGCACCCAATAAAAAGCGATGCAATTTATTGTTGAGTAAAACACCTTTTTTTTCAATGGTTTGTTTTCTGGCAGTTACAAATGCAAGTATGCCCAACAATAAAAATATAAACACCGTTGCCCAACCCAAAATTTTAAAAACTACTTTATGTTGGGCAACCCAATCCATGCCTGTTAGTGCAAAACGTAAGTAAATAATTTCTACAATGGCAACGCCCAAACCAAAAAGCCAAGCTTTTTTATGACCTTCTTGTACACTCAATTGTGTTGCAGTCATGTTCATATTGCTTAGCACAATTTGCCCTAAAAAGCTGATGCCAAATGCAATAAACAAAATAGATAGAATGGCCATGTGTTGTAATTAATCTATTTGCAAATCATATTTTTCTAATGCTGCATAACGCTTAAAAGCATCACTTAAATATTTCTTTCCATCTTTAAATGATGTGTAGGAAGTTCCGTTTTTGCTATTCAATTTTCCAATTTCATACATATACTTCCAATGTGTTGCAATTGTTTTGATTGCTGTAAAATAACTCATATTACAATCGTAAATATGATTGGGTTCTGCACCTGTGCCATTAAACTCTAAAATGGAAAAGTTTTTGCCTGCTTTTAAATCGGCAATAGATGTTGTTTTAACATCAAATCTTCCATAATAAAAATGTTTACTATAATTACTTAATTTATCAAAAACAGCAGTAAGATTTTCGTCAATTTCTTTGTGCAAATTACTAAATTTTGCACCTCTGTTATGGTTGCCAGTAATGCTTAAAAAGTAGATTTCGTTTACAGGAATAATATCACTTAAATGTTCGGCATGTTTAATGGAAAGTTCATCTAAACGATGCTTTGCTTTTGGATGATTGTGAATAAGTTGTAATAAAGTAGAACTGCCATTGCCTTTAACTTGTAAATATTCTTTAGCAATAAATCCTGTAACTTTCCCTTTAGTGGAATTGGGATAACGTACATAAAAAACACTTACTTCAACTGGCCATTCTATCATTGTTTGTATAAGGTATTCAAAAGGCAATGTTGTATGATATTTTTCTAATGCTGCAGCATTGTCTACTTTTCTAAAACACAAACCTTTGCTACCAATATCTGGTTTAACAGCAACAGGAAAATGTAAATTGTTGGCTTGCATTAAAGCCATTACATCGCTTATTTTTTGAGTAGGATTTATATAAATTGTTGTAGGAAAACTTTCAATGGGCAATTGATCAAACATTTCTTTTTTTGTTTCACCCTCGAACCCAGAAAACTGTAGGGTTGGGTTAACACTAGAAAAATACCAAAATGTTTTGGTACGCAAAAAATAATACAGCCAAACAAAAACCAATGGTGTATAAATTAAATAAAATGGCCACAGTTCCCAATTAAATATTTTTTGCCAAATCTGTTTCAAACTAATTTTTTAATGTGTGCAAATTTACAATGATGAACCATTCAATTGATTTGTTTTAATTAAACGGTGTGAGTAATTTTTAACAAAGTAATTTCTTTCCCCAATCAATTGTATTCAACCTTTCCTTTTACACATACACTTACATTTGTACAGTATATGAATAAGTTTGAAGATACATACCAACACAAAGGATTAAGAAAAAAATTAGTAGATTTTTTAAGAAACGATAAAGGCATTACCGATGAAAAAGTATTGAATGCTATTAATGCC
>JAGOUF010000465.1 GCA_018061385.1 Chitinophagaceae bacterium
TTTTTTGGGAATTTTGGCGTTTTTTAAAACCAGCTTTAAAAGACAAAGAAATTAAAAACACCAAATTTGTAATTTTTTGGGTATCGTTTTTCTTTTTTACAGGAGGTGCTTTTGGCTATTTTTTATTAGGCCCATTTACATTTAATTTTTTAGCAGGTTTTCAGTTGGGTAATTTGGGAACATTGGTAACAAGACCAACCTTAAACGATTACTTAGACAATCTTACCAATATTATTTTAGGTTGTGGCTTGGCATTTGAATTGCCGGTATTGGCATATATACTTACCAAAATAGGTTTAGTTACTCCATCTTTTTTAAGAAAAACACGTAAATATGCGATTGTGGTTATTTTAATAGTAGCTGCATTTATAACGCCAAGTCCAGATTGGATGAGCCAAATGATTGTGTTTTTACCACTTTGGTTTTTGTATGAAATAAGTATCATTATTTCTGCAAGAGTTGCAAAAGATGATGCTAAAAAAGAATTAGAAGAGTGGAGTTAAAACAATAGCACTTCAGCCAATAATTACCAATCTTTTTCTTGATTGTATTGTTGTTTATTTTTTTGTAAATCTTTTTGCAAACGCTTTTCTTCATCTCTTAATTTATTAAGTTCATTTTCCATTTGCTCTTTACTCATTTTGTTTTGATCCTTCGGCTTTTGTTCGTTGGGTTTATTTTTATTGGGTTGTGGCTTATTGGCGTTTTGTTTTTTAATTTCATTCATTGCTTTTTGTAAATTTTCTCTTGCATCAACATCTGTAGGTGCAAGTTTTAGAGCCTGTTTAAATGCACTTACAGCATTGCTCCAATTTTTTTGTTTTGCTTCTGCAACGCCTTTATTGTAAGCTGCTTTGCTTTTTATTAAATTGTTGTTGGCAAAAGATATTGCAGCATCAAAAAAAGTAGCCGCTTCTGTAAACTTGCCCTGTTTGTGCAATGCGTTGCCTTTGTTTAACAATGCAATAGCGTTTTCTCCATTCATTGTAATGGCAGAGGTGTAATAATTTTCGGCACTTGCATAATCGCCTTTTTCATAAGCTTTATTGCCATCAACAATGGTAGCATTTTCTTTTTGAGCCATTACAGCAGCAACACTTACAATAAAAATAAATATGGTTAAAACTATTTTCAAGCAATTGTTTTTTTACGTTCAGAAATAAAAAGTTCAAGAATAAGTAACAAAATTGCAAGAGCAACAAAATACATATACCAACTATTAAATTGAATCGTTCCACCAGTATTGCTAATTGATTTTTTTTGCAAACTATTTAATGCTGTAGTCACATTATTGGCAACAGTGCTTACATTATCTAAAGTATAATAATTGCCATTGGTTTGTGTGGCAATCTCTTTTAATAAAGTTTCATTTAATTTAGTAATTACGGTTTCTCCATTTTTATCTCTCTTATATTCTTGTGTACCATTTTCAATTATGGGAGCACCCTTTAACGAGCCAACTCCAACCGTATAAACAACAGCACCTTGTTCTGCCAATTGCTTTGCAGCATCAATGGCTTTGTTGTCGTGGTCGTCGCCATCGGTAATTAAAACAACGGCTTTAGATTGCTTTGTTTTGGTATCTAAACTTGCATTGCATAACAATAAAGCATCGCCAATTGCAGTGCCTTGTACACCCACCAAATCGGTACTTGCATTGCCAATAAATATTTTAGAAGCAGCAATATCGTTGGTTAATGGCATTTGTAAAAATGCTTCTCCTGCAAAAACTACCAAACCAATATTGTTGTTTTGTAAACCTTGCGAAAGCTGATGAATAAACTGTTTGGCCTTGTCTAAACGTGTGGGTTTTTCGTCTTGACTTAACATGCTTTTGCTAACATCTAAAGCAATCATTACATCAATACCATTTGTTGTAGTATTGTTGTTATTATTGGGTTTGCGTAAATTGGCCAAACCAACAATACTTGCAGCAATAGCCACAAAAATGAGCAATATTTTAAGCTTAAATTTTTTGTTAGAATGGTTTGCAGCCAATCCATGAGTAAACCCAGCATTGCCCAATTTTGAAAGGCCTCTTTTTTTCCAACGAAGCAAAACAATAAACAATATTGCTAAGGGAATTAACAACAGCAAGCCCCATAAATATTCTATATGTTCAAATTGCCACATGGCTTGCAAGCTAAGTAATGAAATGATAAAGAAAAATTAAAGTACCACTATTGGTTTAAAAAATGCACAATAGCAGTTTCTGCTTCTGTACATGCAGTTGTTAAATCATCGTTTACAATTACCAAAGAAAACATTTGACTAAATGAAATTTCGTAAGCAGCTTTATTAATTCTTGTAGCTATACTTTCGGTCGTTTCTGTACCTCTACTTTCTAAACGTTCTTTTAAAATACTTACACTTGGTGGTTGAATAAATAACGACAATGTTTGGTTGGGATATTGTTGTTGTATATGAATAGCACCCTTAACATCTATATCTAAAACCGGGGTTTTGCCAGCTTTCCAAATTCGTTCAAGTTCACTTTTTAAAGTTCCATAATATTTGCCTTCGTAAACCATTTCCCATTCGGCAAAATTATTTTCATTAATCTTTTTTTGAAAGGATTCAACAGAAATAAAATAATAATCTATTCCATCTTTTTCTTCACCCCGAGGTTTTCGTGTTGCAGCAGAAATTGAAAAACAAAGATTGTTGTATTTTTCAAGTAAATAACGGGTGATAGAAGTTTTACCAGCACCCGATGGAGCGGTGATTATGATAATTTTTTCTGTTGCCATGTGCAAAGAAAAGGAGATTGAAATAATTTCTTTCGTAAAAATCTT
>JAGOUF010000466.1 GCA_018061385.1 Chitinophagaceae bacterium
CTTAGACAATCCAGAAACAATGGATGTAATGCAACAATTTTATCATTCATTTTATAACGATTTTAAACAACGAAAATTTATTGTTGGTATCAACCCAAGCCGCCATGGTGCAGGAGTAACAGGAGTTCCATTTACAGATACCAAACGTTTAGAAAGTGCTTGTGGTATTAAAATGCAATCGGCACATACACATGAAGTTTCCTCTGTTTTTATGTATGATATGATTGAAGCATTTGGTGGTGTAAAAATCTTCTACGAACAGTTTTATATTAACTCTCCTTTCCCTTTGGCCATTGTTCAAAAAACAAAAGATGGCAAATGGTTAAATGCAAATTATTATGATGACCCTCTTCTTTTTGAATTGGTAAAAGATTTTATGATTGCTTCCTTAAAAAAACACATCCATTTAGGATTGGATACTTCAGAGGTTTTTATCTTAGGAAAGAAAAATGCAGGTTTTATTCAACAACTCAACAAAGAAGCGAAGCTATTTGAAAGAGTAAAAATTTTGGAGCATCCAAGATACATTCAACAATATAAATCCAAAGACAAGCAGTTGTATATTGATAAATATATTGTAGCATTGAATAACTTAGGTAATGCCGAAATAAATTGATGGCAAAAATCAATCAATAAAAAAACAAACTTCGAAAAAAAATGCAAGCAACCAATAGTGTATTGTTAATACGACCTTCAAGTTTTACATTTAATGCTGAAACAGCTATATCCAATGCATTTCAGATTAAACTAAACGAAAGTGAAGAAGAAATTAAACAAAAGAAATTAGCAGAATTTGAAGCCTTTGTTCAAACATTAACTACTAAAGGCGTAAATGTTTTTCTAGTTGATGATACTTTATTACCTGAAAAACCAGATGCAATTTTCCCGAACAATTGGGTTTCGTTTCATGCAGACGGAACTGTGATTCTCTACCCTATGTGTGCAGTAAATAGACAACATGAAAGAAGACAGGATATTATTGATTCATTGAAAAAGAACTTTGTAGTTAACAACATCATTGATCTTTCAAAATATGAAATTGAGCACAAATATTTAGAAGGAACTGGCAGTATAATTTTCGATCACGTTCATAAAATTGCCTATGCTTGTTTATCGCCAAGAACAGATAAAGCACTTTTTATTGAAGTATGTACTTTATTAAATTATCGACCCATTTATTTTTATGCATACGATAAAAATGGACAAGAAATTTATCATACAAATGTAATGATGTGTATTGCTGAAAAATTCTCAGCAATTTGTCTTGATACTATTACAAATCAAGCTGAAAAAGAGTTGATTGTTCAATCGCTAACACAAACAGGGCATCAAATTATAAACATTAGTTTTGAACAAATGAGTAACTTTGCAGGCAATATGCTCGAACTTAAAAACAAGAACAATCAAAGTTTGTTGGCATTGTCGCAAAGTGCATTTCTTAGTTTAACTACAACACAAAAAACAGCAATAGAAAAATACACCGAGTTGGTTCCACTTACAATTAAAACCATTGAAACAATAGGTGGTGGAAGTGCAAGATGTATGATAGCTGAAATATTTTTACAACCAATTGTATAAGTTTCTACAATTCTACTCATAGAGCAGACAGAATTGAAACGTCTACAAAATAATTTATAAAAAATAATACACAATATTTGAACGATGTTAATTAAACAAAAAAGTTAAAAGCAACATGAACTCAACAAAAAAAATTACCATAGACAATTATTTAGATAGCCATTATATACATAGAAGCAATTGGTTAAGAGCCGCTGTTTTGGGTGCAAACGATGGTATCATTTCTATCTCAAGTCTTGCAATTGGCGTTGCTGCTGCAAGCACTTCAAGAGAGCCTATTATTTTAGCAACAGTTGCTGGTCTTGTTGCTGGTGCATTATCAATGGCAACTGGGGAATACGTTTCTGTAAGTTCTCAAACAGACACAGAAAAAGCAGACATAGAAAGAGAGAAAATTGAGCTTGAAGAAATGCCCGATGAAGAATTGAAAATATTGGCTCAAATCTATGAACAGCGGGGATTAAAAAAAGAAACCGCTATGCAAGTAGCCATTGAATTTACTGAAAAAGATGCTTTACAAGCCCATGTTAGAGACGAGTTGGGCATTAACGAAATTAGTCAAGCAAACCCAATACAAGCAGCTTTAGCATCAGGTGCATCATTTATGGTTGGTGGAGTTTTACCACTTTTAGTTGTATTGTTTGCACCATTAAAAGGCATTGAATATTTGTTATACGGCTTTACAATTATTTTCTTAATTACTTTAGGTGCAATAGCTGCAAAAACTGGTGGTTCAAGTATATTAAAAGCCATTGTGCGTATCACCATTTGGGGAACAATTGCCATGGGATTATCTGCATTGGTGGGTTATATATTTGGAGTTAAAGTATAAATATACATAGCGTAAAAAATAATTCTCCTTTAATAATTTCTACTTATTAATTTCCATCCTCTCTTAACTTCGCAAACTAACAATTGTAAGTATATGAATTTAGAAGCAAATAGAAATGAAGATTGGATGAAATTAAAGTTGAGTACAGTTAAACAACTGCACAACAAAATTAAATTGGGTGGTGGTAAAAAAGCGATAGACAAACAACACGAAAAAAATAAATTAACCCCTAGAGAAAGAATAGAGTTTTTACTTGATAAGGACAAACCATTTATTGAAATTGGCAGTTTTGCTGGTTTTGAAATGTATGAAGAACAAGGTGGCTGCCCTGCTGGTGGAACAGTTGCTGGCATTGGTTATGTAAGCAGCAGACAATGTGTAATTG
>JAGOUF010000467.1 GCA_018061385.1 Chitinophagaceae bacterium
CTTCTAATATATCAGCCACATATACAATTACAGATCCAAATGTTGGAACTACTGGTGGTTATGCAACATACAATCAAGTAAGTGGTATATCAGTTCCTATGAGTTCTGCTATTAGTAGATATATACAACCTGGACAAGCATTCTTTATTCAAAACAATGCCTCTACAAATCCTTCAATTACATTTAAAGAGTCACACAAATCAACCAACGCAAGCAATTTTACCAATACATTTAGAACTGCAAATCAAGGCAACTTGGATAAAATGTTCATCAATCTAAAAAGAAATATTACAAATGTTGGTTATAAAATTGTAGATGGTGTGGCAGTTGTGTATTCAGAAACTTTTAGCAATTCATTGGCACAAGACGACTCTTATAAAATTTCAAACTCAGCCGATAATTTGAGTATTTATAGCAATAGTGCTAACCTTGTAATTGAAGGAAGAACAGCTCCGTCTGTTCAAGATACCATTTGGCTAAACTTGGCACAAACTGGGAATAACATTAACTATCAGTTGAATTTTCAATCTTCATTTATAGCAAATACCGCACTCAATGCTTTTTTAATTGATCAATATTTATCAACAGAAACAGCATTGAATTTAAACGATGAAAAAAATTACAATTTCACTACTACTACCAATATCAATACTTTCAACAAACGTTTTTACATTGTTTTTAGAAACAATAATGTATTGCCGGTTTCATTTATAAATGTTACCGCACAAAAGCAAGATGATGTTGTAAATATTATTTGGAACACTTTTGAAAGCAATACAAAAGAATATTTTATTGAACATTCAATCTATGGAATTGACTTTACAACTATTGAAACAATAAGTGCAAAAGGAAATTCTTCAAGTACGCAACAGCAGTATCAATTCTTACACAAAACTCCACTTGTTGGCACTAATTTTTATAGAATAAAATCAGTTGATGTAAGCAATAAAGAAACACTTAGCAATATAGTGAGTATTAAAATGAATGGAACAAACAATTCAATTTCTATTTATCCAAACCCTGTAAAAAACAAGCAATTAAACTTACAAATTGCCAATGTAAAAAAAGGCGAATACAACCTTACACTTACTGCAAACAATGGATCAATTGTTTATTCTACCAAAATAATCATTGAAAATAACAATACATCTATTGCAAAAAATATTCACTTACCTGAGCAACTTACAAGTGGTATATACATTGTAAACATGAGTGGAAACAATTTTGTACACTCAGAAAAAGTTATTGTAGAATAATTCTTTTACACAGTTAACACAAAACTTCTCCAAAGGCTAACAATTGTTAGCCTTTGGACTTTATATTTGCAACTCAATTCATTCATTATGCAGAATAAAATCGTTTATATTGTTAGTGCAGTTAGAACACCAATGGGTAGTTTTGGAGGAAGTTTAAAAGATGTTTCAGCTACTCAACTTGGTGCAACAGCCATTAAAGCTGCTGTTGAAAAAGCAGGATTACAACCCAATCAAATTGATGAAGTAATTATGGGTTGCGTTATTCAAGCAGGCTTAGGACAAGCACCTGCACGTCAAGCAGCAAAGTTTGCAGGATTGCCAGATAATGTTGTTGCTACAACTGTAAATAAAGTTTGTGCTAGTGGTATGAAAGCTATTGCACAAGCTGCTCAAAGTATTTTATTGGGCGATGCAGAAATAATTGTTGCAGGTGGAATGGAAAGTATGAGCAATGTTCCTTTTTATTCTCCCAACATGCGTTGGGGAAATAAATATGGCAATGTACAAATGATAGATGGTCTATCTAAAGATGGATTAACCGATGTTTATTTTAACGGAGCCATGGGCAACTTTGCAGATTCTTGTGCCAAAGAATGCAATATTAGCAGAGAAGATCAAGATGCATTTGCTATTGAAAGCTACAAAAGAAGTCAGGCGGCATGGACAGATGGAAAATTTACAAATGAAATTGTTCCTGTAGAAATTGCAGGTAGAAAAGGTACAGTTATAGTTGATAAAGATGATGAACCTTTTACAGTTAAGTTCGATAAAATACCTGAACTAAAACCAGCGTTTGCAAAAGATGGAACTGTAACTGCTGCCAATGCAAGTACTATGAACGATGGTGCTGCTGCTGTAGTTTTAATGAGCAAAGAAAAAGCTGATGCTTTAGGCATAAAACCTTTGGCAATTATTAGAAGTTATGCCGATGCTGAACAAGCTCCTGAATGGTTTACAACTACGCCAAGTTTAGCTGTACCAAAAGCCATTGTAAAAGCTGGTTTACAAATGAGTGATGTTGATTTTTATGAATTGAATGAAGCCTTTAGTGTTGTAGGTATTGTAAATACACAAAAAATGCAATTAGATTCAGCTAAAGTCAATGTAAATGGTGGGGCAGTGAGCTTGGGTCATCCTTTGGGTTGCAGTGGTGCAAGAATAATTGTTACCTTAATTAATGTACTACAACAAAACAATGGCAAAATTGGTGCAGCAGGAATTTGCAATGGTGGTGGTGGTGCAAGTGCAATGGTTATTGAGTTAGCTTAATTAATTGAAAATAGACATAAGAAAGGGTGGCTTCAAACGAAGCCACCCTTTCCTATAAATATAAATCTTATAACTCGTTTCAACCTATCCAAAAAACATATAACACAACAATACAGAAGTTACAATCCCAATTAAATCTGCTAACAACATTGCACCAATTGAGTAACGAGTATTTTTAACTCCTACAGCTCCAAAATAAACAGCAACAACATAAAAAGTAGTATCGCTACTACCTTGTAAAATACAAGCCAATCTACCAGCAAAAGA
>JAGOUF010000468.1 GCA_018061385.1 Chitinophagaceae bacterium
CCAATAACAATTGGAAATATTGCTGGAGAAGTAACTGTAGAACGTTTTATACCTGCAAAAAGAGCTTGGCGTGCAATCGCTACTCCTTTAAAAGGCAATACAAACAATAGCATTTTTTATAACTGGCAAAACAACGATAGCATCATTGCCAATAGAGGTATAGAAATTTGGCATCCTTCGCCAATTGGCAATGTAGATCCATCTTTAGCCAATAGTGGTTTAGCAATTGGTGGTGGTGCTTCTATGTTAACATACAACAATGGATGGCAAGCTGTCAACAACACCAACACTACAGAATTATTCAACAACAATGGTAGCAAAGGTTTCATGACATTTGTTACAGGCCCTTATCAAAATGGAAATGGCAATATTCTTGGCAACAATTCAACAGAAACAGTGTTGGCTGCAAAAGGAAATTTAATAACAGGTACACATTCTGTAAACAATTTAACAAGCACACAGTTTCATTTAGTTGGTAATCCGTATGCAAGCACAATAGATTTTGCTTTACTACAAAGAACAAATCTTCAAAACCGTTTTTGGATTTGGGATCCCAACAGAATTGGTGCTAATAGCGTTGGTGGATATATTTTGTTTGATGTGAATACACAAACCACTGTTCCAGCTACACCTGCAGGTAGTTATAACAATTATACTTCTCTTATACAAAGTGGACAAGCATTTTTTGTATACGCAGAAAACGGACTTGGGTCAATACAGTTTAATGAGCAAAACAAAACCACTAATGCCAATGATGTTGTGTTTAGAAACGCCAATACCAATTTACAAAAATTAAATATTGGTTTGTACAGACATATCAATCAAACACCTCAATTCTCAGATGGTATTACAGCTGTATTTGATGACAATGGCGATGATTCAGTTTCTTCGAAAGATGCATTGAAACTCTTAAACGGTGCCGATAATATTTCATTCTCTCGTTATGGCACATTACTAATGCTTGAAAGAAGACCACTTATTACCAACACAGATACCTTACACATTAACATTGCTCAAACAATTAATACAACTTATGAATTGCGTATTAAAGGAGAACAATTGAACACCAATTTAACAGCTGTTTTATTGGATGCATATCTAAACACCAGCACAGTTATTAATTTAATTGGAGAAACTGTGTATGTGTTTGATGTTACTGCAGATGTTGCAAGCAAAGGCAATCGTTTTAAAATAGCATTTAAACAAACAAGTGTATTGTCATTAAACAATTTGGTTTTACATGCAGAAGCTACAAAAAATAATATTCAAGTAAAATGGAATGTAACGGGAGAATATGATCTTGAAAAATATATTGTTGAAAAAAGCACAACAGGAATTGTGTTTAAAGAAATATACAATACTAAAGCAAGCAACGAAACTGGCAGCAAAGAATATAGTTCAATCGACGAAAATCCAAATTATGGTGCCAATTATTATCGCATAAAAGCAATTGGCAAAGATGGTAGTTATGTGTACAGCAATATTGTAAATGTAACATTCACTAAAGCAGGTAATTCGTTTACTGTTTATCCAAATCCTGCTAAAATTGGAGCAACAATACAACTACAATCAAGTGACAAATTAACAGGCAATGTACAAGTAGGCTTATTGCAAATTGATGGTAAAAAAGTTTGGCAACAACAAATCAATATTGCACAAACACAAATATTAAAAGTGCAATTACCAACAACCCTTACTCCTGGTAAATACATTATTGAACTAACACAAACAAATGGTAAGCAATTGCATCAGTCAATTCTTATTCAGTAATTAAATAAGCTTAAACATTAAAAAATTAATTATGAAAACGAAAACACAATTAAGAATCATTATAATAATATGTTTCATTTTATTTCAAGTAATTCAAGTTCATGCACAGTTCTTAGATGATCCTGGTGGGGATCCAGGTTATGAAGATGTGCCGGTTGATGGGGGTTTATCGTTGCTTATTGTTGCTGGAATTGGCTATGCTGCAAAACAAATTAGCCGAGCAAAACAACAATGCTAAAAGTGTAGTAATAGTAAGCCTATTCAATAGTAATAGGCTTACTACTACACTATTTTTTTATTGGCTTAAAATCAAACGGCAACATAGTAGCCATTTTTTCACTCCAAGCCCAAAAGCCACTAAACAACAAATCTGTACCTTCAAAATACATTCCATTCGCAGTGATTAAAACTGGTTTGTGATTAATTAAATAAATGGTTGACGTAATACTGTTGTTTACAGATTGTTGCATTTTTTGTTGTGCAAATTCAAATGGCTCCGATTTGCCCTTATATACTACTTGTATATAATTATCAAAATACAATCCAGCAATTGTACTATCATGTGCAAAAGCAATACTGTCGCCAGTAAGTAATTGATTGATTAAAATGCTCTTTTCATCGGGTTCTTCTAAAATGCGATTATAATAAGTTGATGAATCTCCATTTTCAAATAAAGGAGCACCGCTACTTCCTGATATTGCAACCTTATCTTTATTAATTACCCTAGTTTTAAATTTATTTTTTAGTACATATTTTATTCTAATTTTTTCATCGTTGGGAATTTTGTATAATCTTCTCAATTCAAAATTTTCTTGTTCAAATGTGTTTCTATACAAAGCCCTCATAAAGTGCATTACAGAACCTATGTACACTTCGTTTCTATTATTGTTCCATCGTTTTATTTTTCCTTTTCTACTAGTTTCCATTTCTGTATAAAAAGGATATCCAGAATAATACAACAACGATTTTCCTATGTAATATTCATAGCTAATTAAGTCGTATTTAATTTCATAACCCAATG
>JAGOUF010000469.1 GCA_018061385.1 Chitinophagaceae bacterium
TGGAAAATATTAAGTTAAATAGAAATACAAGAAGGTTGTTATTGCAACACTTACAGCAATATATGGCATTGCATATTGCAGATTTTGGAGAATTAAAAAGCCTCACAGTTTTACAAGAAGTATTGAGTTAAAAGAACTTGACGCAAGTGTTCAATCAATCTTTATCACTTCTAAAAAGCTTTAATACAAATGGAATAGTCATTCTTCCTTTGTAATTAACTGGCACACCATTTTTCATTGCAGGTTTCCATTTTTCACAATTTTTCATCAATCGTATGGCTTCTTCTTCAAATCCATAACCCACCATTGTAGCATTTTTTATATTGGTAATACTGCCATCTTTTCTAACAATTAAATCTAAAATAACTTCACTTTCGACTGCCGATTTTTTTGCAAATTTTGGGTACTTTAAATTCTTCTTTAAATAAGCATTCCAACCTGCTTCTCCATTTGGATAAGTAGGCATCACATCAACCAAAGTATAAATAGTATCTAAATCTAAGGCTGGTGTTTTTTCTTGAGCATTCAAATAAAAAGAACAGCAAAAAAATAAACTAAAGGCAAATAATTTTTTCACAATTGTTGGGTTAATAGTTTATAAAAATAGAATATGCCAAACCTTTACAGTTTATTACATTTGATTCTTACTCCAAATTTATGAGCAATAACAAAGCACAACAAAATTTTATTGAAGCCTATCAAAAATTAAACGAAGCTCAACAAAAAGCTGTAAATACTATTGAAGGACCAGTAATGGTAATTGCAGGGCCAGGTACTGGAAAAACACAAATATTGAGTGCCCGTGTTGGAAAAATTTTGTTAGATACCGACACTCAGCCAGAAAATATTTTATGTTTAACTTATACCGATGCAGGAACAATTGCAATGCGTAAACGTTTACTATCATTCATTGGTAGCGATGCTTACAGAGTAAACATTCATACATTTCACTCATTTTGTAATGATGTGATTCAAGAAAATTTGAGCTTATTTGAAAAAAATAGTTTAGACCCCATTAGTGAACTTGAAAGAACAGAATTGCTCAAAGAATTGATTGATAAGTTTCCAAAAGACCATCCTTTAAAAAGATACAGAGGCGATGTTTATTATGAAATAAATAATTTGTACCAACTTTTTAGCAGCATGAAAAGAGAAGGTTGGACACCCAACTTTATTCTTGAAAGAGTTGATGCTTACATAAATGACTTACCCAATAGAGATGAATTTATTGCCAAACGTGCAGTAAAAGAATTTAAAAAAGGCGATGTACGTACCGATAAAATTGAAGATGAAAAAACAAAAATGGAAAAGCTTAAAGCTGCCGTAAATGAGTTCGATCATTTTCAAGCATTGATGCAAAAAAGAAATCGTTACGATTTTGATGATATGATTAATTGGGTAATAAAAGCCTTTGAAGAAAATCCAAATTTACTCCTCACTTACCAAGAAAAATATTTGTATATCATGGTAGATGAGTATCAAGATACAAGTGGTACACAAAATAAAATTGTTGAACTTTTAATTAACTATTGGGAAAAACCAAATGTGTTTGTAGTGGGCGATGATGATCAAAGTATTTATCGCTTTCAAGGTGCAAACGTAGAAAACATGTTGGCATTTGCACAATCTTTTGAAAAAGATTTATTGAAAGTAGTTTTACAAAATAACTATCGTTCAATACAGCCTATTTTAGATATTTCTAAAATATTAATTCAGCAAAATAAAGATCGTTTAATCAATCAAGTAGAAGGATTAACGAAAGAGTTAATTGCTTCTAATACAAACATCAATCACTTAACCAACTCTCCTGTTTTAGTGGCTTACGAAACCCAAAAACAAGAAATGGTGGATATTACTTTGCAAATTGAAACCCTTATACAACAAGGAGTTCAGCCAGGTAAAATTGGAGTTTTGTATAAAGAAAATAAATATGGCGACACATTAACCGAATTTTTAAAGCTAAAAAATATTCCTGTTTATAGCAAAAGAGATTTGAATTTGTTTCATATTCCTTTGGCACAAAAAATAATTTTGTTATTGGAATATTTAGCTGCTGAACATGACACTCCTTATGGCGGAGATGAAATGCTATTTTCAATATTGCATTTTAATTGGCTCAATATTCCACCAATAGAAATTGCTAAATTAAGTATTGAAGTAGCCGAAAAACAATTTGGCGTAAACAAAACATCTTTAAGAAAATTATTGTTCGATAAAAGCAATCAACCAAGTAAAGATTTATTTGCAGTTGCTGTAAATCCAAACCTAAAAAAAGCATCTGCAATTATTGAAGCTTTAATTACAGATGCTGCCAATTTAACTGTACAACATTTATTAGAACACATTATAAAGAATACAGGATTGCTAACTGCTGTTACCAATAGTGTAGAAAAACATTGGCAATTACAGGTTATTACGGCCTTGTTCGATTTTGTAAAAGACGAAACAAGACGTAACCCCAATATCAACTTACAACAGTTGGTTACGATGTTATCTTTAATGAAAAAAGAAGACATAAAATTACCTTTAAAAGTAATCAATGGCTCCGACAAAGGCGTTAATTTATTAACTGTTCATGGCAGTAAAGGTTTAGAGTTTGAATACGTATTTTTTGTAGGGTGTAATAGTAGCAGTTGGGAAAAAAAACGCAAACCCAGTGGTGGTTACAGCTTACCAGATACAATGTTTACAGCTCCTCCAAAAAGCAAAGATGAAGAAGAATTGAGAAGATTGTTTTATGTAGCATTAACCCGTGCAGAAAAACATTTACAAATTTCTTATAGCCGTT
>JAGOUF010000470.1 GCA_018061385.1 Chitinophagaceae bacterium
ATATTGCTCCATAAAGCTTCTAATACAGGAATACCAAAACCTTCAAAAGTTGATGGATAAATCATACACAATGCTTGCTGATAAATTGCAGGAAAGTCTTTAGCAGATTTGAATTCAGCGTTTTTAAATTTTTCTGATAAAAAAATTACATCATTGTCTAATTTATTTTCTGCAAGATATTTTCTTACAATTTCTTTATACTTTCCACCATCACCAATTACCACCAACGGAATATTGATTGTTCCTTTCAACGCCTGCAATGCTTGGCAAATAAGTAGTAAATTTTTTCTTTCAATTATCGATCCAACGTATAAAAAATATTGCTTGGGTAATTTATAAAATTGTTGAACTCTAGCAAGTTCATCGTTGGTAACTTTTATTGCAAAAGATGGATTACAACTTTGATAACAAATGTCAATTTTGTTGGCATCAATTTTATAAAAGTCAATAATATCATCTTTGGTTTGTTGGCTAATGGCAATTATTCTGTTGGCTTTTTCGCAAGCATGTTTAAATTTTTTTCGATAAATTTTTACGTCAATAGAACTGTATTGTTCAGGATTTCTTTCAAAAATTAAATCGTGAATGGTAACAACAGATTTAATTCTTGTCTTTTCAATTCCAACTGGTATTTCATGACTTAACCCATGAAACACATCAATATTTTTTGCTTTTAAATCATTTTTCACCCAACTGCTTCGCCAAGCTGCAGTCAATAAATTAGAAGGAAAGTTTTGAGGTGTTACAATTTCAATATTTGAAAATTGTTCAGCTTCACCAAATAAGTTGGTATGCGTTGGTGTAAATAAAAAATACTGGTTATCTGCAAAATATTTAGCCAAAGAACTCACCAATGTTCTGCTGTAATGGCCCAAACCTGTGCCATTGGTAAATGCTCTTTTTGCTTCAAAACCAATATTCATGTAACAAATAAATTAAGCTACAAAAGTGCATATAATGAACAAACAAATGCAGCTTTCTAAATTAATTTCGTAAACAAGGTCATTTAAACAAGGTTTTAAGACATCGTTTGCATGAAATATACTTTCAAAATCCACAATATTTAAAGTCTCTTGTTAAAATTTGAGCTTTAGCAAGTATTTTTGCAACCACATTTATAAAAAATAAATATTATGGCATACGATGTAGTTGTAATTGGTAGTGGTCCAGGTGGATATCCTGCTGCTATCAGAGCTTCTCAATTAGGTTTCAAAGTAGCTGTTATTGAAAAGGAAAGTTTAGGCGGCGTTTGCTTAAACTGGGGTTGTATTCCAACAAAAGCTTTGCTAAAAAGTGCTCAAGTATATGAATATTTAAAACACAGTGCCGATTATGGTATTAATGCAACAGGAACGCATGATTTTGGTGCAGTTGTAAAAAGAAGTAGAGGCGTTGCCGATAAAATGAGCAAAGGTGTTCAGTTCTTAATGAAGAAGAACAAGATTGATGTAATTATGGGCTATGGTAAAGTGAAGGCTAAAGGACAAGTAGAAGTTACTGCTGCCGATGGTACTAAGCAAATTGTAGAAAGTAAATACATTGTTATTGCTACTGGTGGAAGAACACGAGAATTGCCCAACCTTAAACAAGATGGTGTAAAAGTAATTGGTTACAGAGAAGCAATGGTAATGCCAACCCAACCAAAAAGTATGATTATTGTTGGTAGTGGTGCAATAGGTGTTGAGTTTGCTTATGTGTACAATAGCATGGGAACAAAAGTTACCATTGTTGAATTTATGCCAAGAATTGTACCTGTTGAAGATGAAGATATTTCTAAAGAATTGGAAAAACAATATAAAAAACAAGGTATTGAAATAATGACCAATTCGTCTGTTGAGAGTTTAGATACAACAGGTGCAGGAGTAAAAGCATTGGTGAAAAAACAAGATGGAACAACCATTACTTTAGAAGCTGATGTTGTTTTAAGTGCTGTTGGAGTTGTAGCCAATATTGAAAATATTGGATTGGAAGAAAACAATATTAAAACTGAAAAAGGAAAAGTAATTGTAGACAAATATCAGCAAACTTCAATGCCAGGTGTTTATGCAATTGGTGATTGTTCTCCAGGTCAAGCATTGGCTCACGTTGCGGCTAAAGAAGGCATTAATGCTTCTGAACACATGGCTTACATGGAAAAGAAACACCATCATTTACCAGAAGCAGTAGACTACAACAATATTCCTGGTTGTACCTATTGCACTCCAGAAATATCGAGTGTTGGTTATACAGAAAAAGCTGCCAAAGAAGCTGGTTACGAAATTAAAGTTGGTAAATTTCCTTTTGTAGCAAGTGGTAAAGCTAGTGCTGCTGGTGCAACTGAAGGTTTTGTAAAAGTAATTTTTGATGCTAAATATGGCGAATTTTTAGGTTGTCACATGATTGGTAATAACGTTACTGAAATGATTGCTGAAGCTGTTGTTGCAAGAAAATTAGAAACAACTGCACATGAAATTTTAAATGCTATTCATCCTCACCCAACAATGAGTGAAGGTTTAAAAGAAGCTGTTGCTGTTGCTTATGGCGAAGCAATAGATATTTAAATAAATGTTTTAAAACTTTATATTCAGTAAAAGGGTGCAACTTGTTGCACCTTTTTTGTTTTTCAGCTCTATATATTTTTGTGTGCTTTTTTATAAAACCATTATATTTAAGCCAATACACAACCATTTTTATTTATTGAACCAAAAGCGTATGAACCCAATCTGGAATACTATAATCATTAATACTACTTTAAAAAATAAAGAGAAGAAAAAAGATAGTACTAAATTATATTCCAATTATG
>JAGOUF010000471.1 GCA_018061385.1 Chitinophagaceae bacterium
TCATTATATAATATTCTATTTTGTGTAAACTTCTACATAAAAAACTTGTTTACATTGCAAAACAGAAAAGATTAAAATGATGGTAAAACAAATTTTAGCAATTGTATTTAGTACTTGTAGTGTTTTAGCTAGTTGCCAAACTGGTTCTACCAATCAACCTACATCAACTACACTGAATACTTTAAACAAAAAATATCAAGTTGATAAAATTAAAGTACCTACAGGTTTTAAGGTAGATGTATTTGCAGAAGTACCCAATGCAAGAAGTCTGTGTTTGGGAACTAAAGGAACTTTATTTGTGGGCAATAGAAGTGAGGACAATGTTTATGCTGTTGTTGATGAAAACAAAGATGGCATTGCCGATAAAGTGTACACCATTGCAACCGATTTGAATATGCCCAATGGTGTTGCATTTAAAGATGGTAGTTTATATATTGCTACTGTTGATAAAATTTATAGATTGGATCATATTGAAGATCAACTAGCCAATCCACCAAGTCCTATTTTAGTTACAGATCAATATCCTAATAAAACACATCATGGCTGGAAATTTATTGCTTTTGGACCTGATGGAAAACTATACATTCCTGTTGGTGCACCATGCAATGTTTGTAACGAAAAAGATTCTATTTATGCCACCATTACAAGTATGAATGCCAATGGAACAGGTAGAGAAATTTATGCAAAAGGAGTTAGAAATAGTGTAGGTTTTACTTGGCATCCAACAACAAAAGAAATGTGGTTTACCGATAATGGAAGAGATTTAATGGGCGATGATGTGCCTTATTGTGAATTGAATTATGCACCACAAAAAGGAATGCACTTTGGTTTCCCTTTTGTACATCAAGGCGATGTGCTTGACCCTGAGTTTGGTGTTGGTAAAAACATAAACGATTATACCAAACCTGCATTAAAAGTTGGGCCACATGTTGCTCCATTGGGTTTGCGTTTTTATACAGGCAACCAGTTTCCGTCAAGTTATCAAAATAAAATATTTATTTGTGAACATGGTAGTTGGAATAGAAGCAAAAAAGCAGGCTATAAAGTAGGCATTGCCACTTTAGAAGGCAACACGATTGTTAATTATGAGCCTTTTGCTGATGGCTTTTTACAAAATGGCGATAAAGTTATTGGCAGACCAGTAGATTGTATTGTTACAGAAGATGGAAGTTTGTTGGTTAGTGATGATTATGCAGGTGTTATTTACAAAATTTCGTACACCAAATAAAAACATACATTTGCAAAAATTCTTAAACATGAAAAAATTATTCGTAACACTTTTGGTTATGGCAAGTGTAACTGCATTACATGCACAACCACCCAATGTATCTGCAGATAAAGGTGCAATATTTGGTGAAAAAACTACTGAAGAAAGTGCCATTACTTTTGAGCAATTAAGCAATGAACTTGCAGCAAAAAAAGATGGTGCAAAAAAAATAAATGTAAAGCTGAAAGCAGTTGTTACCGAAGTATGTACAAAAGAAGGCTGTTGGATAAAAATTAAAGGCACAAAAGGCAATGTAATGGTGAAAATGAAAGACCATAAGTTTCTTGTTCCTTTGGTATTAAACGAAAAAGAAATTATTATTGAAGGCATTGCCGAAGAAAAAGTAACCAGTGTTGAAATGTTGAAGCATTATGCTGAAGATGCCAATAAAAGTAAAGCTGAAATTGATGCTATAAAAGAACCTAAAAAGGAAATTGTAATTATTGCAAAAGGTATTTTAGTTTTATAAGATTTAATCTATTTATAGAAGCCGTGTATGTTATTCATGCACGGCTTCTTTGTTTTTGTGTAATGTCATTTACAAGGGTCGGAACGGCGAAGTCGGGCTGAGCCGAGTTTAAGAAAGTTTGAAGGTGGTGGGTTTAGTGAGAATAAAATTGATAATTGAGCGTTTAAAATTGATTATTAATTAACAATGTTCATTTAAAAAATTCTTATTAGAATGTATATCCAACGAAGGCAGAACTTTATTTTTACTGTCATCCCGACGCAGGAGGGATCTCACTATCAGTAGCACAAAACCCCAACAGATTTCTCGTTCCTCGAAATGACAATACGTTTTAGCATGCAGTCCCATTTTCTTCATGTCATCCCGACGCAAGGAGGAATCTCACCATCAGCAACACTAAACCCCAACAGATTTCACGTTCCTCGAAATGACATATCGTTTTATATGTCATCACTCCCGACGAAAAAAGTTCACTATTTTTAGTGAACTTTTTTTATGTACTACACTTATATATTATACAATAATTCTTTAGTTAAATAATATTCTGGCAGCATATATCAAAGATAAATTTTAATTCCCAGCAATGTCTCCTACATAGCCCTGTGCAAAGCTAGGGACATTGCGTTTTCAATTAACGCATCTTCCTTTGCCCAACACTCAAAGCTTTGCAAAGAGAAGATGCTGGAAAATTATTCAGTTTGATGTTTTGTGGCGAAGACATTGCTTGGAAAGAAAATTGTTTCGAATACTTTTACAATTCAAATTAGCATTAATTTGCTATTATTTTTTTGATAGAATATTTACATTCATGCTTAAAAAATTTATTTTAATTATTTTTCTTTCTGCTTTATTAATTACAAAGCCTTTTGCACAGCCCACAATCATCAATAGAGGCGATTTAGCCATACTTGGTGTTAATGCTGCATACAATGGAACTAGCCGAGATGAAATTAGTTTTGTTTGTTTTAAAGATATTACTCCGGGTACTGAACTACAAATTTTAGATGTAGGTTATGGCAATTGTTTAAATGGTTTTTGGAGTG
>JAGOUF010000472.1 GCA_018061385.1 Chitinophagaceae bacterium
ACGTAGGTATAACCTTTACCAGCAACACTAGAGAGTGCATTGTTTGTAGGTGCAGGAGAATCCTCATCTACTGGTTCTCCTAAATAAGCACCAGCACCTCCTGGATAATTTTTTAAGTTTACTGTAATGCCGTTTGGTGCAGTAATTGAAATATTTAAATCGCCTAAATAAGAATGTTCCATATTGATGAAAATTCCTCTCAAGTCGTTTAAATTGGTAAGTGTTTGACCCTGCAAAAATTGATTGATAGAAATATTTGATGAATAGGTAACACCAGAACCATCTGGTAAAAACAACGAATCACCAGAAACAGGCAACGTAAAAAATGAACCTTCTTGTGTAGTTACAATTCCTCCTGAGCCAGGATTAATTGTTGATGACGGTGATAATTTTACGGAATCGTTTACACAAATTGTTGTGGGTGCAGAAATCCTAAACAATGGTTTTATACCAGTTCTTATTTTCGTATTGATAGGCAATCGATTGCTACAACCATTAGAATCGGCAACAATAACTCTTACATTGTAACCTCCTTCTTGTAAATATGTATGAGCAACATTGGTTAAATTTTTGGCTATGGTATCTTTTCCATCTCCAAAAAACCAATGAAACTTACTACTTGTATCTGCTTGATGATATACCAGTTCATTGTCTGGATATTGAGTAGTTAAATCAAACACTACTCTACCATTGCCATTTATACAAATATTGGTAAAGCCATTTACATCTTTATTGGGTGTTGTTGTAATTGCTCCAATAATTTTTTGCCTACACGGAAAACCACATTTAATTGTTGCTTTCCAACCAGCAGCCTGACTTGCGTCATCTGACTTAAACCTAAAAGTTACACAGCCAGTACTATTGGTGTCGCTTGCAAAAATTGAATAGGAAGAAGTTATAGAAATATTGGTAAAACTGTCTATAACTGCATTTGAGTTTGATGGACCATCGTACACAACTAAAAAATCTCCAGCAGCAATTACCAATTCTTCAAAATTAAATTGCAATACTTTTCCTACACTGCCAGATTTAAATGTAACAGTATAGTCTTCAGAAATTCCATAATTGGCATTGATATTGGCATCATAAAAAATTCCTGCACAAGTTGTAATGGTTTGGTTAAACGTAAAGCCATTGTTTAAAGCATAGGTTTGTGCAATACTTTTTTGCATACTTAATAGTAAACACAAAAAACCAATTATAGCTAAACAAGAATATTTCATCAATAATAAAAAGTTGATACAGGCGGGTTCTAAATTAAGTAAAGATGGGGATATTGTATAAAAAGAAATTCCTCGTAAAAACGAGGAATTTTAACCCTTAAAATAACCAACATGAAAAAACTTATATCATTAATTACAAGAATGAAAGTAATTTGTTCAAAGTTGATTGTTGAAATTTATAACTTACAGTTATACACTATACAATAGCAATATCAATTACTTGTTGCATCGTTTTAACATAATGAAATTTAATTCCTTTAATAAAAGTGCTATCGATTTCTTTTACATCTTTTTCATTTTGCCAGCACATAATTATTTCTTTTAATCCTGCTCTTTTTGCTGCCAATACTTTTTCTTTAATTCCACCAACTGGTAATACTTGACCTCTTAAAGTTATTTCACCAGTCATAGCTAAATATGGCTTAACTTTTTTACTAGTAAATGCCGATGTAAGAGCTGTAAGCATTGTAATACCTGCACTTGGACCATCTTTTGGTGTTGCACCTTCTGGTACATGTACATGTATTGTTTTTTGATTGAACAATGCTGCATCAATTCCAAATTTTTTGGCGTTGGCTTGCAAATAAGTAAGTGCAGTAGTGGCACTTTCCTTCATTACATTTCCTAAATTACCTGTTAGTTTTAATTCTCCTTTTCCATCGCTTAATACAGCTTCAATAAATAAAATATCGCCACCAACGTACGTCCATGCTAAACCAACAGCTACACCAGGCATATTTACAGTTTTATAAATATCGTTACTGTAACGTGGGGTGCCCAATATTTTCTCAACATCAACATTGGTAACAGTTGGTTTCACTTTGCCTTTTAATGCAACTTCTTTTGCTTGAAAACGCATAATGCTGGCCAATTGTCTATCCAATTCTCTAACACCACTTTCTCTAGTATGGTTTTCAATAATTTTTTCCAATACGGAATCTGCAATTTTTAAATTGATTTTATTTAAACCATGAGCTTCTTTTTGCTTAGGCAATAAATGTCTTTTAGCTATTTCAACTTTTTCTTCAATTGCATACCCACTTAAATCAATAATTTCTAGTCGATCTCTTAATGCAGGTTGAATATTTTTAATGTTGTTGGCCGTTGCTATAAACAATACTTTACTTAAATCGTATTCAAGTTCTAAGTAGTTATCGTAAAAAGAATTGTTTTGTTCAGGATCTAATACTTCTAACAAAGCAGATGAAGGATCTCCACGATGATCGGCTCCTATTTTATCAATTTCATCTAAAATCATTACAGGATTGCTCGATTTTACTTTTCGAATATTTTGCAATATTCTACCTGGCATTGCACCAATATAAGTTTTACGATGACCTCTAATTTCACTTTCATCATGTAATCCACCTAAGCTAAGACGTACATATTTTCGTCCAACAGCATGAGCAATACTTTTGCCTAAAGATGTTTTACCAATACCTGGAGGCCCCACAAAACAAAGTATTGGGCTTTTCATATCGCCTTTTAATTTCAATACTGCCAAATATTCTAAAATTCTATTTTTAATTTTCGACATGCCATAATGA
>JAGOUF010000473.1 GCA_018061385.1 Chitinophagaceae bacterium
GTTGCAAAAACATTGTTCATTACAATTTTAAACGAGGTTGGTTTTTTCAGCCACTTTTCTGTTTTATCTGTAAACTTCAATAAACCATATTCTTCAATATCTTTTTTAATTAAATTTTCCAACATCATTTGTCGCAACAAACTATTCCAATAGTGGCTATCTTGATCTTTACCAATTCCAAAACAATCCAAACCTTCGTGCCTAAACATGGTAATTTGTGGAGTAAGTTTACCCATGATGATATTGATTGCATAATCTGTAACAAATCGTTCATCCAAGGCTTTAATTACCTTCAATGCTTTTACAACATCATCTTTCGTTTCAATTTTTTCTTTTGGGTGTTTGCAGTTATCACAACTTCCACAGTTGGTTGTTTCCCATTCTTCTCCAAAATAATGCAGTAAAACTTTTCTTCTACAAACACTTGTTTCTGCATATGCAACAGTTTCATTAATTAGTTGTGCTCCAACTTCTCGTTCACTCAATGGTTTATCTCTCATTAAGTGTTCAAGTTTCGAAACATCTTTATGAGAATAGTATAAAACGCAAATTCCTTCCAAGCCATCTCTTCCAGCTCTTCCAGTTTCTTGATAATAATTTTCTATTGATTTTGGAATATTGTAATGAATTACAAAACGAATATCAGGCTTGTCAATACCCATTCCAAATGCAATCGTTGCAACTATAACTTGTACATCTTCATTTAAAAACTGGTCTTGCCTTTTGGCCCTTAATTTTTGATCCAATCCTGCATGGTATGCAACTGCTTTAATATTGTTGGCCATTAATACTGCAGCCAACTCTTCTGTTGTTTTTCTATTGAGTGTATAAATTATTCCACTTTTTCCTTTGTGTTGTGTAATAAACTTTACAATATGTTTTATGGTTTGTTCCTTTTGTAGCTTAGGTTGAATTTCATAAAAAAGATTGGTTCTATTAAAAGATGAAATAAAAACTTTGGCATCTTTTAAACCTAAATTTTTTACAATATCGCTTTGTACTTTTGGTGTTGCTGTTGCTGTTAAAGCAATTACAGGAATTTCTGGATTTATAATATCCATCATTTCTCTCAACCTTCTATATTCTGGCCTAAAGTCGTGACCCCATTCACTTATACAGTGTGCCTCATCAACTGCAAAAAATGAAATTTTTAAATCACCAAAAAATTCAAGATTTTCTTCTTTGGTTAATGTTTCTGGAGCAACGTATAAAAGTTTAGTTTTTCCTGCAACTAAATCGTCTTTTACAACTTTTATTTGTCCTTTGTTTAAGGATGAGTTTAAAAAATGTGCAACATCGTCTTTCTCACTATAACCCCTTACTAAATCAACTTGATTTTTCATCAAAGCAATTAGTGGCGACACAATAATGGCACAACCTTCCATCATCATTGCAGGCAATTGATAGCATAAGCTTTTGCCACCACCAGTTGGCATAATTACAAAAGTATCTTGACCACTCATTAAGCTACGAATGGCAGGTTCTTGCGTTCCTTTAAAATCTTTAAAACCAAAATATTTTTGTAGTGCACTGTGTATATCAAATACAGTATCGTTGGTTATGGGCTTGGATGTTCTTGCTCCAACTTTTTTTGAACTAGATTTTTTGGGTGCTGGCTTTTTCTTTGAACTTGTAGGCATTACTATATAATTTCCTTCTCCTAAATAAATAAATGTTTTGCACCAAAAGGTACACTTTTTTTGTGAAGTATTTAGTTTTCTCTTATTTTTTTTAAAAGGCTAACGAAGTTACAATTTACATATTTCAATTACAACAGATTGTTGTTAAACTTTACCTTTGAGCTATGAAATTATCGACTATTGAAGAAGTGGCTTTGCAAACAATCGAATTGGAAGCTGCTTCTATTGCAAATCTTTCTAATTATATTAATGAAGATTTTAAAAAAACAGTTGAAGTTATTTTTGAGTCTAAAGGAAGGGTTGTTGTAACTGGAATTGGAAAAAGTGCAATCGTTGCTCAGAAAATTGTTGCTACGTTCAATTCTACAGGAACCCCATCTTTATTTATGCATGCTGCCGATGCCATTCATGGAGATTTGGGTATGATACAATCCAATGATGTAGTAATTATAATTAGTAAAAGCGGAGAAAGTCCAGAAATTAAAGTATTGGTTCCCCTGATTAAAAATTTTGGGAATCCAATCATTTCTATAGTGGGTAATCTCAATAGTTTTTTAGCCGCAGAAAGTAATTTCATTCTAAATACTACTGTAAGTAAAGAAGCTTGTCCCAATAATTTGGCACCAACAAGTAGTACAACTGCACAAATGGTAATGGGCGATGCTTTGGCTGTAGCATTAATGCAACTGAATGGGTTTAGTGGAAAAGATTTTGCAAAATATCATCCTGGAGGAAACTTAGGAAAACGTCTTTACTTACGTGTAGATGATTTGTATATTAAAAACGATAAGCCTGTTGTACTTGCAAATGCATCATTAAAAGAAGTAATTGTTGAAATTACTGCCAAGCGTTTGGGCGTTACAGCTGTTGTTGGAATAAATGGTGAACCTTTAGGAATAATTACTGATGGCGATTTGCGTAGAATGTTGGAAAAAGTAAACGATTTAACTACGGTTTCTGCAAAAGAAATTGCTACAACTTCACCCAAAACAATTGCACCTTCTGCAATGGCTATTGAAGCCTATGAGCTGTTTAAATTATATGATATTACTCATTTATTGGTTGTAGAAAATAATGTTTATTTAGGTATTCTTCATTTACACGATTTGGTAAGAGAAGGTATTATAT
>JAGOUF010000474.1 GCA_018061385.1 Chitinophagaceae bacterium
GCTGAAGAAAGAGCTGTAGAAAGGGTACTATTAATTGTTATTACAAGTGACAGAGGTTTGGCTGGAGCTTACAACGCCAGTGTTGTAAAGTTGACCAAAGAAACAGTAGCTACAAAATATGCAACTCAATTTGCAAAAGGCAATGTAACTATTTGGAATATTGGTAAAAAAGGCTGGGAGTCTTTAACAAAATCTGGTTATAAAACCGATGCTGCACACAAAGATATTTTTCTAAACTTAAAGTTTGAAACTGTTCAAGTTGCTGCACAAGCTGCTATGAAAGCTTTTGAAAACAATGAGTTTGATGCAATTGAAATCGTTTATAGCCAATTTAGAAATGCAGCTACACAAACTTTTGTTGCTGAACCATTTTTACCTATACCAAAAGTTGTTGCCAAAGAAGGAACAAAAAAATCTGATTTTATTTTTGAACCCAACAAAGAACAGTTGATTAATGAGTTAATGCCAAAAATATTAAACACACAATTGTTTAAAGCTGTTTTAGATGGCAATGCTAGTGAACATGGTGCAAGAATGACAGCAATGGATAAAGCAAGTGAAAATGCAAATGAGTTATTGAAGTCGCTTAAATTGTCATACAACCGTGCACGCCAAGCAGCAATTACAACAGAGTTAACTGAAATTGTAAGTGGTGCAGCAGCATTACAAGGATAAAGGAAAAAGTTAGAAGGTTAAAGGTTTTAACCTTAAACCTTAAACGTTCAACTTTAAACACAAATACTTTGGAACTTTCTGAAATCATACCACATATTGAGGTTTTAATTTTCGCTAGCGAAAAACCATTAACTGCAATAGAAATAGTGGAGTTAATCAACAATGCTTTTGGTTTTTTAGAAGAAAGAGTAAGCTTAGATCAAGTTGAATCTTGCATAGAAGGCATTAAAGAGAAATATAGTTCAGAGTTTTATCCATTTGAAATTAAAGAAAGTGGCGGTGGTTTACAGTTTTTAACCAAGCATGAATATCATAAAACCATTGCTCAATTAAATGGCGATAAATTTTTAAAAAGATTATCATCAGCTGCTCTAGAAAGCTTGGCAATTATTGCTTATAAGCAACCCATTACAAAAGGTGAAATTGAAAAAATAAGAGGCGTTAACAGCGATTACAGTGTACAAAAATTATTAGAAAAAGAATTAATTGTAATTGCAGGCAGAGATGAAAAAGCTCCTGGACATCCATTAATCTACACCACTTCAAAAACTTTTATGGATTATTTTGGCATTAATACAACTGCCGATTTACCAAAAATTCGTGAGGTATTGGCCGAGCAACTTGTTGAAGGAACTTTAATTAGTGAGTTAGATTTTCAAACCAATATTTCATCATTACCAAAAGAAGATGAAGAAGTAGAAGTTGATATAGACGAAGTAAGTGTTGAAATAAGTGTGCTAGATTCTGCTGATGAAGATGAAATGGAAACTGAAGCAATTACAGAAGAAATGTTGGCTCAACTAACAGAAGAAGATAGTGTTGATACGTCTGCATCTTCAGACGATGAAAGTAAATTATCTGAAAAAACAGATGAAGTAAAAAACGACGAATAAAATTGAATTTCATTTTTTAAATGAATCAGCAATAAAAAAATAATTTTAAAATTTATTTTGTTCCAATCAAAATTCATCTACATATTTGCATAGCAATGAATAATCAAATAACAAATCAACAATGGTGGTGGCATACAAAACTCAAAGGGGTTTAGTATTGCTATTGCATTACTTGGTTTGAAATAATATTCAAAAGCCCCATCAGCAATGTTGGGGCTTTTTATTTAGTTTTTACCGAAGAAAAAAGAGTGACGAAGTTTATCTAGAGTCTCTGCGTAAAATCTAAAACTCATAAATTCTGCGGTAAAGAAAAAGGTGAATAAATTTTATATAGTTGAAGAGGGCCCTGCTAAAGCAGGATTTATAAACAACGCCACAGGTGTTACATTAAAGTACAAAAGCGGATAACAAAAAATAAAGAGCAGATGAAAAAAATATTAATCACAACTACTTCAAAAAAAATGTTAGCAGATGTGTACACACCTGTTGGAATTTATTTGAGGCTGAGAGATAAATTTAGAGATACAATTTTGTTGGAAAGCACCGATAATTATGCAGCTGAAAACAGCTATTCATTTATAGGAATTAATGCAATTGCCGGTATCGAAATTTCTTCTACAAAAAGTTTCGAGTTTAAGTTGCCCAATCAAAATCCTGAAAAAGTAACTATTGACAAAGGCAATACGGTGCCTGATTTGATTTGGAATTTTATGCAGCGTTTTGAAATATTCCCCTCCCTTGGAGGGGCTAGGGGTGGTGCAAAAGAGGAAAAATTTGCCCAAGGTTTATATGGTTATTCAACTTATGATGCTGTTCAGTTTTTCGATAAAATTGATTTAGCAAGTTTTAATTCCCCTCCTTTGGAAGGATTGGGGGAGGTCATTCCATTGATGCGTTATCGCTTGTATCAATATATAATTGCCATCAATCATTTTAAAGACGAATTATATTTATTAGAAAATAAAATAGATGGTTTAGAAAGTGATATTGCTGCTGTTGAAAGTTTAATTAAAAGTAAAGATGTGCCAACTTATCCGTTTACATTAAATGCTGAAGAAACTAGCAATATTACTGATATTGCTTATAAAGAGATGGTACAAAAAGGGATTCAAAGTTGTTTGCGTGGAGATGTTTTTCAGATTGTATTAAGCCGCCAATTTCAACAACAATTTATAGGCGATGAGTTCAATGTTTATAGG
>JAGOUF010000475.1 GCA_018061385.1 Chitinophagaceae bacterium
CTCTATCGTGTGGCCAAACTTTTGCAATTCTTTGTTCGGGTTTTGGTAATTTTTGTTTGTTTAATTCCCACCATTTTAGGCCAGCAAAAAAAGCACCCAATAAAATACCCATTGCCCAATTTCCCTGAGCAGAAAAAATAAATTGTTGTGGATCTTCAAAGGCATTTTCCATTAAAAAACCACCAATAATTTTAAAGCCCATTAAAAAACCCAACAAAAAATTAACCAGTAAATCTGTAATAGAAGCAGGTGCTCCCACTGTTACTTTTTCTTCTGTAAACGAAAATAATCCTTGCTTTTGTTTGCGTTTTAATTCTATTGCTAAAGCCCAAGCACCAGCAACAAAAGACATTGCTACAAAGAAGCCAAATGAGTTAATAATTTTTAATCCTTGCCACTCTACTCCAAATAAATCTTTAAAGAAATAATATAAATTAGGATACATAATGATAAATTATACCTGCAATGTTAATTAGAAAAAATGAATTGAAGATGGCGTACAGCAACTTGTGATAAACTTGATTTTCGTTGGAATAGGATTAAATAAAAGAATCCCATCAATAGAAATTGACGGGATTGCTACTTACTAACCCATATAAATGAAAATCTTAATTACAATGCTTATCAAACGCAGCAATTAAATGTTGTGCAATTGCTTGTGCAGTTTGTCCTTCTATATTGTGACGTTCTACCATTGTTACCAACTGACCATCTTTAAACAAAGCAATAGCTGGTGAAGATGGAGGAAAAGGCAATAAATGCTCTCTTACTTTTTGTACTGCTTCAACATCAAATCCTGCAAAGCTTGTTGCTAAAACATCTGGACGCTTTGTTGCATTATTTACTGCCATTACAACACCAGGACGACAAGTGCCAGCTGCACAACCACAAACTGAATTTACAACAACTAAAGTTGTTCCAGTTTTTTTTAAAGTAGTTTCTACATCGGTTGCATTAAGCATTTCTACAAAACCTTCTTCGGTTAATTCTGCCTTCATTGGCAATACTATTTCTGCTGGATACATATAAAAAATTGTTTTTGTTAAGTTGAAATGCAAAAATAATACAATTAGCAATAGATAAAATGTATAAAAACAAGACAAGCTGACTTTTTTCGGCTATCGAAAATGCCATTATGTCGCAAAAGTTGAAACCAGTAAGCAAAAATGGCTTGTACAACTCGGTTGGTACACCATTTGAAAATCTAACTACGAAATCAAATTACAAAAAATAAAAAACAACAAATTATGACACTTGTAAAAAACAATCCAAGAGTTGCGAACAACATTTTCGATGAATTATTTTTTAATTTCCCAACAAGTTGGGGAAGAGATGCACAAACAACAGCATCAACAAAACCACCTGTAAACATTCATGAATCTGCAGAAGGTTTTACTTTAGAGTTAATTGTTCCTGGCAGAAACAAAGAAGATTTTAAAATTCATTTTGAAAATGGCTTGCTTACCATTGCTTTTGAAAAAGCAGAAGAAAAAGAAAACACAGCTTATAAAACTATAAGACGTGAGTTTAGCTTTCAAAGCTTTAAACGCAGCTTTACTTTAGATGAAACTGTAAATGCAGATGGCATTCAAGCAAAATACGATAATGGAGTTTTGGCTCTATTTATTCCTAAAAAAGAAGAAGTAAAAGTTGCACCTAAGCAAATTACTATTTTATAATTTTTTTCATAAGCAGTTATTATCTCGTTAAGAGATGATTGCAGTTAGTTTTGGTTAACGTCCCTTGTTTCTACTTGGGACTTTTTTTTGCACATTACATTCTTACTGACGCAAGTGTGTATACCACAAAAAAGAGCTGCAAAAATTGCAGCTCTTTTTAATAAATTAACTCTTTCAATTAAGCATTTACAGCTTTATTGTTTTCCATTAATTCAACACTTCTATTAATAAAGTTGGTTAACTCAGCTCCTTTTAATAAGCCTTGAGACAACAAAGCTAAATCGGCTAAATTTTTAATTTGCATATCTTGTTTAGCAGCATCATTTTCTTTTAACAAAGTTTGATAAATTGGATGATTGCCATTTACAGTTAATGTAACTTCATCGGGCATTTGAGCATAAAATGCAGTCATACCGCCACCTACAGCACCCATATCTTTCATTCTACGCATAAACTCTGGTCTTGTTGCAATTACAGGTGCAGTGTCTTTGCTCAATCCTTTTACTTCCACAGTAACCGTTAATTCTCCTTTAGGATATTCAAATAACTTTTGCAAGTTTTCAGTTTCTTCTTTACTCAAAACGCTATCAGCAGTTTCTTGCTTATCAATTAAATTATCAACAATATCAGCATCTACACGTACAAAGCTGCTGTTTTCCCATTTCATTTCCATGTTATTGATGAATGCAGCATCTACCAAGGTTTCCATTTTTACAACACAATATCCTTTAGCTAAAGCAGCTTGTATATAAGCATCTTGTTGCACAGGATTGGTAGTATAAATAATTACTTGCTTACCATCTTTATTTTTTTGTAAAGTTTCTGTTGACATTTTATATTCTTCATAAGTATGAAATTTACCAGTGGTATCTTCCATTACTAAAAACTTATTGGCTTTTTCTAAAAACTTGTCATCCGTCATCATACCATACTTCACAAATAAGCCTAAGCTTTCCCACTTAGATTCAAATTCCGTTCTTTCGTTTCTAAAAATTTCTTCTAATTTATCAGCCACTTTTTTAGTAATGTGAGCATTAATTTTTTTCACATTCGGATCGCCTTGCAAATAACTTCTACTTACATTCAA
>JAGOUF010000476.1 GCA_018061385.1 Chitinophagaceae bacterium
GAAATAAGTGGTGGTAGTAGCGTTGTAGATAGCTTAGTATATGCAACCAAAGCAAATGTTATAAAAGTAAGAGATAGCTTATTGGCTGCGGATAATTTTTGGAGTGGTGTAAATACATTTCAAAATAATTTAAATGTGTCTAATGATTTACAATTAGGTGCTGCAAATGCAAGTTATGGCAATGCAATATTTTACAATGCAAATAATTCTAATAAAGTTCAAATATTTTCATCTGATACTTTGGCAAAAGATGTAGGTATTGAATTACCTACATCAAGTGGTAAATTAGCACTAACAACAGATATTGCAATTGTTGATACTTCAATCATCAGCACTAAGGCTTACGTCAACTATAAAGATGATATACAGCAAGGATTTATTGACATGCGAAAATTAGAGAGTGATAGTATTGCATGGACTGGTTACGCAACAAGAGCAAGATTGCAACAGCAATTGGATAGTGCAAATGCAGCACAGGCGGTAATTAATGGCGTTCAAAATGATACTTTAACAAGCCACAACACTCGAATATTAGCCAATCAAAATGCAACGAATACCAATGCAGCGAATATTGCATTGAAAGTAAATATTGCCGATACAACCTCCATGTTAGCAGGTTACAGAGATGCGTCAATATTAAGTACAGGAACTTTACTTGATGCAAGACTTAGCTCCAACGTTAACCTATTAAATGCTACGCAAACAATAACAGCCGATAAAACAACAACAGCATTGTTTACTGCGAATGCCAATAATTTAGATACAACACAAAATGAAACAAAAGGTGTTACTTTAAGTAATGAATCTGCTTCAACTGTTGGTACGCCAAATCAAATTTCACCAGCTTTAATTTTAAAAGGTAGTGTTTGGAATACAGGAGCATCTATTGGTGGCATTGCAGCAGGAGCTAACACTACAAAATGGAAGATAGAAAATACTTCACTAAGTGGTAATACCGCAAACAATATGGATAACTATTTAGATATATCTATGGCATGGGGAAGCAATGGTTATACTAGAATTGGACGTTTTACAAAAGCTGGTTTAGAAACAAATTTATTTCAAAATACGCTTACGCTTGGACAGCCTGGTAATGCTGGTACTTTAATTTTAAATAGAAGTAGTGGAGGCGGGATTGGTAGCATTACAGGTCAACCTTCGGGAATTTCTATAGCAAGTCAATACATTTTTCTAGCAACATCAGGTTATATATCATTAGGAGGGAATCCAAGTTTTGGTACGAGATATACCCCTACGGATGGTTTATTTATAGCCTCAGAAGCAACAGTAGCTACAGCACCATTATCACGATTATCTGTTGTTGGTAATGCTTCTATAGGTTCTAATACAGCAGCTCCGACCAATGGGTTATTGGTTGCTGGCAACACTGGTTTAGGTGATGTTACAACTGTTTCAGCAAAATTACATATTGCAGGTAGTTCAGCAGGTGCAGCAGGTACAGCATCTTTAAAAGTAAATTCAGGAACTATACTTACGACACCAGAAGCTGGTGTTATCGAAAATGATGGTACTGATTTCTACTTAACAAATAACGCACTTACCAGAGCTAAAATACCTCGAATTAGTGGTACAACCAACTATATACCCAAATTTACAGCAACAAACGATTTAGGAAATAGTTCTATATTTGAAAATAGTGGTAATGTCGGTATTGGGACAACAGCACCGACAGGATTATTACAAGTTCATGGTTCTGCTAATGAGGTGATTGTAGACTTAACTGGTAGAGTGGGTATTGGTTTTGCTAATGCGAGTGCTATGAATGCGAGTGCTGCTTATAAATTGCAAGTAAATGGAGCATTTACTTTTGGTGACGGTACTAACATATTAGGACGTTCTACTTACACTGCTGTTGGTGGAAATCCAGCTTTTGCATCTGAAAGTGGAAAAGGTTTTACTTTTTATGTAGACAATGCAAATGTTCGTGCTATAGACATATCTAGTGCTGGTAATGTGGGTATTGGAACTACTACACCAACTGCTAGAGTGCATGTATTAGCAAGTTCAACAAGTGCAAGTGGTGGGCAAATAAAGTTGACAGGTGGAGGTTCACGTCAATCAACACCTGAAAATGGAACTATCAATAACGTATCTGGAAATCTTGAATTTGTAGATGGAGGTGTAGTTTATATTCTTGCTAAAACATTACAAAAAACATCAACATTAGATTTTGGAAGTATAGCAAGTCTATCAACATCAACCTTAACTGTAACTTTAACAGGTGCAGCCGATGGAGATTTAGTGTACATAGGAGTTCCGTCAGCCGCTTATACAGCAGGTTTAATATTCACCGCAAGAGTTAGTGCAACAGATACAGTTAGTATAGATTGTTACAACTCTACAGGCTCAAACATTGACCCTGCAAGTGCTTCATTTAAAATATCAATTGTAAAATAATTTAAACATGAAATACGAATTAATCAAATGGGATTTTTGCTCTCAATCTGCAACAGATGAAAAAGGTAATTATTCTGTTAAAGTAACAATAGCCATACATCCTACAGATGGTATTGCTGCCGACTTTTCAAATGATATTGAAATACCATTAAGCAACGAGTTAACAGGCTGGCAAGTTGATGAAGCTATTGAATTGGCTGTAAATAATTATGTATCTGAAATAAATAAATAAATAATACAATGCACCACAACGAAGAAGCCTATAGACAATGCTTTATTAGGTGCGTTAGGATTAACTAAACAAATTTAAAAAACTTCTATAAATGGAGCAACTCGAATACCTAGTAA
>JAGOUF010000477.1 GCA_018061385.1 Chitinophagaceae bacterium
TATTATTCCAGATTTTTTTAGATTGACGCATGCTGGCATTTTAGAGCTAACACTACACAGTAGAAATGCTCCCGACTTACGCATTAGCGAAGATTATAGAGATATGCTGAAAGATTATGACAGAGGCAGTAAAAAAGATAAACGACAAAAAGAAGCAGTACTTTTTATTAAACAAAAAATAGATAGTGCCAAGTGGTTTATTGAAATGATACAACAACGCCAAGCAACTTTGTACAATACCATGCATGCCATTTTGAAGCATCAAGAACAGTTTTTTTTAACTGGCGATGAAACAGAAATGAAGCCCATGATTTTAAAAGATATTGCTGAAGTTACTGGGCAAGATATTAGTACTGTTAGCCGAGTTGCCAATAGCAAATTTGTACAAACAGAATTTGGAACTTATAGATTAAAATTCTTTTTTAGTGAAAGCTTAAGTACCGATAGTGGAGAAGAAGTGAGTACACGAGAAGTAAAGAAAATTTTAAGCAATATGATAGAAGCTGAAGACAAATTAAAACCTTTGGCAGATGAAACCTTAACAGAAATGTTGAACGATAAAGGGTATAACATTGCAAGAAGAACAGTAGCTAAATACAGAGAACAATTAAATATTCCTGTTGCTAGATTAAGAAAGGAATTGTAAGAGTTTAATTTATTTATTTATGGAACAAACAATTGCAGCACAAGAAGTAAAACACAATATAGTACTCACTTTTATTGCAAAAGTTGTTTCTTATATTCTTCATCCTATATTTATTCCTACATATTTTTTTCTGTTTTTAATGTATCAGTTTCCAATGGAGTTTGCTGGTATTACAGAAAAATTATTGAAGCTAAGATTGTTTGGTTTGTTTTGGATGACAGCTTTTTTTCCATCGTTTGCTGTGTTTTTAATGTGGCGATTAAAGTTTATAGATAATATCTTTTTGCGTACTCAAAAAGAACGCATCATTCCTTTTTTTATAAACATGTTTTTTTATTGGTGGATGTATTATTTAGGTAAAAATTTTCACGATCAACCAGAAGTATTAAAGTTTTTCTTTTTCGGAATCTTCATTTCAACTTCAGTAGGTGTAACTATAAACAATTACATAAAAATTAGCTTACATGGTTTGGCAATGGGTGCAGTTTTAACAGCCATTATTTTGTGTTCGTTTTTTTATCAAACAAGTTTAGGCTTGCCAATTGTTGTTGTAACATTATTAACAGGCTTAGTTGCAACAAGCAGATTTATTGCAGGCAATCATACAAATACCGAAATGTATGTTGGATTGTTGGTAGGTTGTATTTGCCAATTAATTGGCTATTGGTTTGTAATGTAACTATTTTAGTTGTGCTGTTTCGTTGGCTAAAATTTCATTGTAAATGCTTGCTAAACTAATTTTAGCATTGATAATTTTAGATTTTTTTGCATACAATTTTGAGGGATGATAAATAAAAAAACAACTACCATCTTTTATACTTTCAATAATTGCAAGATGTTCTTTTTTAGGTATTGCAGTACAGCCCAAACTTCTAGAAATACTGCCTTTTAAAGCAATTCTATTTTCGTTTACATAATTGCTTCCGTGCAAAACAATATCTCTTAGGCGTACATTGTTGTTTATCCCTTTTTCTATACCATCTAACCGTAAAGCAGTTCCATAATTACCAAAATATTCTTCTCCTGTAATTAAAAATCCAACACTGCTTTTATTGCTATCTTTTTCGTTAGAAAAATAATTGGCAAATTCTTTTCCACTGTTTTTCCCATGAGATACATACGTGTTGTACAACAGTTGTAGGTTAACTAAATCTATTACATACAATCTTTTATTGTTACAATGTTGGCTATAATCGGCAATGGTTAAAACATGAATATTGTTGAGTTTGTTTTTGCTCAATAAATACAAATAACCTTTATACGCTTGAAAAAAAATATCTCTTTCAAGTCCTGCATCAGCAAGGTGCAAATAATCGTATAATGAATCTGTAATTGTAATAATTGCAGGAGCATCGGCAGCATCGATTGGTAAAGCAATGCTAAAATGCTTTGTACTTTGTAACGATTGGGTATGGGCATTAACCCATAGTAGTAATACGAATGGTACTATTAAGAACCGCATAGGATATTGGTTTTAAGCGGACTATATAAACTATAATTGATACTATTTTATTGCACTAACAACTGTTTATTTTGTATTTCGTTACATATCTTTTGCTTTAATATTCATTTCTTTGCAGCTTTTACAAGTGTTTAATACAAGGACTATGTGGTATAAATTGGGTCAGTTTATTTTAAAATATAAAGTTGTTTTATTAATTGCATTACTAACTGCAACTGGCATCATGGGTTATTTTGCCACACAAGTAAAATTGAGTTATGAGTTTACAAGAGCCATTCCAACAGATAATATAAAGTATAAAGAATACCAAGAATTTAGAAGCAAGTTTGGAGACGACGGAAATACAATGGTTTTTGGTATTGAAAGCAAAGATTTTTTTACACCCAAAGTTTTTAATGCAACAGAGCAATTGCACAAAAATTTAAAAACTGTAAATGGTGTTTTAAATGTATTGAGTGTACCCGAAGTTGTAACCTTAATTAAAGATTCCTCAGGCGAAAAATTATTGCCTCAAAAAGTATTTAGTCAGCAATACACAACAGTAGAACAATTGTTAATTGATAAAGTAGTTTTTGAATCGTTGCCATTTTATAAATCTTTATTGTACAATGCCCAAACCAATGCTTATTTAATGGCAGTGCAATTAAATAAGGATA
>JAGOUF010000478.1 GCA_018061385.1 Chitinophagaceae bacterium
CTTTTGCCCAATTAAGTGGCATTTATCGTATTGGTACAACAGCTATTGGTGGTGAAGTTGGAAGTTATGCTTCTTTAGCAGCAGCTATTACCGATATCAATACTCAAGGAGTTAACGGACCTTGTACATTTTATTTTAGTGATAATGCCACTACTTATACAGAAGCAGTAGATGTTGCATTAGGCTGTGCAACTGCATCGTCAATCAATACAATTACATTTAAGCCATACACCGGCGTAACGTGTACAGTAGAGTTTACAAGTAATGCTACAAGAACCATTGATGGAAATTTTGTAATTGGTGCTGCAAATGCTGCAGGAACATTACCAGGTATTTTAATTTCTACTAATTATGTAACAATTGATGGCTCTAATACCAATGGTGGAACTACAAAAGATTTAACCATTTTAGGTGCTGCAATGTCTACAACTAAATCTGTTTTTAGAATACTTGGTAATAACGACAATGTTTCTATTAAAAACTGTATTATAACTAATAGAAGCACCAGTGCTAGTTCTACTGCTCCTATTAATATTACCAATTACTTTAACAGCCCTACTAGTTATGTCCCAGACAATTTTTTAATTGAAAATAATACATTAAACAGTATTCTTGGTAATGGATCTGTAGGTGTACAGGTAAGTGTTTCTGGAGCTCCAACAACTGGAACAACAGGTATAATAATTGCAAACAATACAATTTTTGCAAGAGCAACAAGAGCAATCTTTTTTAATTACGTAACTGATGGAAATATATATGGAAACACAATAAGTTTAGACAATCAATTAGGCACTGCTGCTGCTGCAGGAATTTATCTTACTACAGGTTTTGCTACTCCTGGTACTTATAATATTTATAACAATACATTTACAAAGTTGGCTACTTTAAACAATGTTGCTGGGGCTAGTAATGGTATTATAGGTATTGACAATGCACTTACTTCACCTAAAATTGTAAATATTTACAACAATGTAATTAGAGGTTTTCAAACAACTGCTGGTGTAACAAACTCAAAAATTTATGGGATAAGGCAGACTAGTACTTCTACTACTAATATTTATAATAACTCAATTTATTTACCTGATTTAACAAATATGACTGCATTTGGAGGTTCGTATATTGCAGGAGTTGCTTTTGCAACTGCTACTACAGTTGAAGTAAATGGTCCATCTGCACTTGCTAATTGTACAGTTATAAGCAATACTATTTATATGGATGAAAGTAGCATGAAAGTATATGCTATAAGAAGGGTTGGTAACACAGGAACTTTTAGATCTGATAGTAATTTATTGTATATCAATCCAGCAAATGCCTCTGCTTTTATTGGACATTTTAATGGCGTTGATAGAGGATTTGTAGATTGGCAAACAGATAACGATGCCAATGGTTTTAATCAAAACCCTAGCATAACTAGCCCCACTAACCTTATGCCAACCTTAGCTGGATTTTACCCAGGGTCAACTTCTTTGTTTTCTGCAACAGATATCAATGGTGTAACACGTTCCACTACAAAACCACATATTGGTGCTTTTGAGTCAACAGCTAAACATTGGTTAGGTACAACAGCAGATTGGGCAACTGCTTCGAATTGGAGAGACAATGTTGTTCCGTCTAGTGGTGATGATGTAATTATTGGATTTGCGTCAACCAATACAGCTATACCAAGTAGTTTTGCTTTTGATTCACTTGGTTTACAGCCAAACACAGAACTTACAGTTGGCTCAAACACACTAACTGCCAATGGTTCTATTGTAGGTACTGGTAATTTATTGGGTTCGGCTACGTCAAGTTTAATTTTAAACGGACCAGTTGCTGCATTAAAATTGGCTAATAGTACAAGAATTTTGAAAGATTTAACCTTAGGTGCAAACGCTAGTACAACCATACCTTCTGATTTAGAAATTGTAGGTGGTTCTACTGCTGGAACAGTTAGTATTGGAGCTAGCACAACATTAACAGTGAATGGAAATTTATTGTTAAAGAGTGATGCCAATGGAACTGCAAAAATTTCAGCTATTGGTGCTGGTGGAGCATTTTCTGCAACAAGTGTAACTACAGAAACCTTTATACCAGGTGGGCGTAGAGCTTTTAGATTTTTAGGTCATCCTTTTTCAAATGCATTAGATATGACTAGCTTGAAAGATGATATTTTTGTTTCTGGTACTAACGGAAATTCAGCAGGTTTTGATGAAACAACTTCAAATAGTCCTTCTTCTTTTTGGTTTAACGCTTCAACAAACAGTTGGGTAGATTTCTCTCCAGCTACTGATGCAAGCTGGACTCAATATGCAGGAACAAGAGTATTGGTAAGAGGAGATAGAACACAAACAGAAAATTTAGGTGCTACACCAAGTACACCTTTAGCAGTAACCTTAGATATGACAGGAGCTGTAAATACAGGCAATCAAAATATTGCGGTAAGCAATGCAGGTAATTTCCATTTAGTAAGCAATCCTTATCCATCACCAACAGATATTGGAACAGTGATAGATGCAACAGCAAATATTGGAACTATGTATTGGGTATGGGATGCCAATGCAGTAAGCAAAGGAGCTTATGTACCAAAAACAGTAGGAAGTGGAGCATATAATTTAGCGATGAACGGAGCCTTCTTTGTACAACCAACAGTTGGAACAACCTTAGCTTTTGCAGAAGCCAATAAAACAGCTACAGCAACAGCCAATTTGTATAGAACAGCAACAGCTTCTAATCAATTAGAAGTACAAGTAAACTACAATAGTGGTTATGCAGATTTATTGTTTGT
>JAGOUF010000479.1 GCA_018061385.1 Chitinophagaceae bacterium
TCTTATAACTGATATTTTCAATTAAATATTTAATCCTCCACAAGCACTTAAAACTTGGCCAGTAATGTAACTACTCATATCACTTGCTAAGAATAAAGTAGTATTGGCAATTTCTTCAGCCTTACCAAAACGCCCTAAAGGAATTTTCTTTAAAAATTCGGTCGATGCATCTCCGTCTTGTAAATAATGGGTCATATCGGTTTCTATAAAACCTGGTGCAATGGCATTGCAACGAATATTTCTGCTCCCCAATTCATGTGCAACACTTTTTGTAAAACCAATAATGCCTGCTTTACTTGCAGCATAACTGCTTTGCCCCGCATTACCACGAATGCCAATAATAGAACTCATGTTAATGATAGAACCTTGTCTTGCCTTCATCATTGGACGAATGATTTGTTTGGTCATATTAAACACACTCTTCAAGTTTATGTCCATTACGTCATCCCATTGTTCGGCAGTCATTCTCAATAACAAATTATCTTTACTAATACCTGCATTGTTTACACAAACATCAACACTTCCAAAATCTTTCAGCACTTCTGTAACAAAAGTTTCGGATTGTGCAAAATCGCCGGCATTGCTTTTGTAAGCTTTTGCTTGTACACCCAATGCAGTTAATTGATTTACTAAAGCTGCTGCTTTTTCTGCACTGCTATCACTAACATAACTAAAGGCAATATTGCTGCCATGTTCAGCCAATTTAATTGCAATGGCAGCACCAATTCCACGAGCTGCACCAGTAACAATGGAGGTTTTATTTTCTAATAGTTTCATAATAAATTATTTAGCCAAGTAAAAGGCAATGATAAATAAAAGAAATTTATAAACATTTTCAAGGTATAAAATCAATATGGTTAAAATGGAAAAAATGTATAAAATTTTTACCCAAAATTTAAATTCAAAAAATTTTTTTTATTGCAAAAATTAAATACACTATAAATGTGCTTAAAATTACGATAACTGTTTGCCCTTCATTTTGTATAAGCCGAACATTAAAAATTAAGGATGCCAACCAAAGAATTAGTGGAACAATTAGAAAGCCCCACAGTATAAAAAAGGAAAATATTTCGGTACTAAAAATAAAATGATCAAAGTACATTTTCCTTTTTTTTCGACTAATTAACCAAGATACAAATGCAATGGCCGGAATAACGGTGAACAATAAAAATTTTGAAACTTTTTCTGCTTTAGCATGAAAAATTTTTTCAAAATCAATCATTGAAATTCCTGAAAGTTGCAAGTGATTATTGATTAAATTAGTTGCTAACTCACCATAGAATCTGTGGGATTGATGAAATTTAAGTTTCATATTTAGCCCTTCAAATACAGGAAATAGTAGGTATAAAATTACTAGCAATAAAAAGAATGAAAGTGGTTTAAAATATTTTTTTCTTATACCATTACAATAGTCTAATGAAAGTTTACCAGGAGCTGTAAAAATTGTTTTTAATGTTGTAAAAAAAGTACCCTCAAAGTGAGTAATAAAATGGAATCCCTCTTCAAAAATATGCAAGAGACTCTTATCGTTTTGTGTATATAACTTTTCGCCACAATTGTTGCAAAATTTACCAGAAAATTGATTGTTACAACCTTTACAAGAGTTTATTGAGGCATTCGAATTGTTCATTACATAAACTTTTTAATTTCATCAATATATACTCTTTCATTGCTTAAACGAGGTATTTTATGTTGCCCTCCTAATTTGCCTTTACTGCGTAACCAATTGGTAAAAACCGATTTATTTACAGCTTGTACAACAGGCATTCTTAAGGCAATGTCTTTATATCGTTTGGCCTCATAATCGCTATTGATATTTTTTAATGCACAGTCTAACTCGTACGTAAATTCTTCTATATTGTTGGGTGGTTGTTCAAATTCAATTAACCACTCGTGTGCACCATTGCTGTTTTCACTAAAGTAAATAGGTGCTGCCGTATAATCGTTTACAACAACATTGCATTTTTGGCTAGCAATGGCAATTGCTTTATCGGTATTGTCAACAATAATTTCTTCTCCAAATGCATTGATATAATGTTTTAACCTGCCAGTTACTTTTATTTTAAAAGGATGCAACGCTGTAAATGCAATTGTATCGCCCACCAAATATCTCCACAATCCACCATTGGTAGAAATAACCAAAGCATAATTTTTATCTATTTCAACATCGTTTAAACCAATGGTTCTTGGCTCGGGTTGTCCATACTCTTCAATGGGCATAAACTCATAAAAAATACCATGATCTAAAAATAACAGCATTCCGTCGTCTTCAAAACTGGTTTGTGCAGCAAAAAAACCTTCACTTGCATTGTACACATTTAAAAAAGAAATATCGCTACCAATTAATTGTTTAAATTGTTCTTTATAAGGCGTAAAAGAAACACCACCATGTAAATACAATTCTAAGTTTGGCCAAACTTCTTTGATAGTTTGTTTGCCTGTAATTTCTAAAATGCGTTTTAAAAGTACCAGGGTCCAAGTTGGTACGCCAGACATTGAGGTTACGTCATCGTGAATGGTTTGTTGTGCAATGGCTTCAATTTTAGCCTCCCATTCATTCATTAAAGCTGTGGCTAAATCTGGTGTTCTAATCCAATTAACCCAAACAGGTGTATTTTGAAACAATACAGCACTTAAATCGCCATATTGTGCTTCTTCATTTAGTTGATTTATTTCGTGGCTTCCACCAATTAACAATCCTTTTCCTGTTAATAAATCACTCTCTGGTTTTCCGTTGTAATAAGCACTCAATACATCTTTAC
>JAGOUF010000480.1 GCA_018061385.1 Chitinophagaceae bacterium
TGCAGCTACACCACCTTCCAATGCTGCAATGCGTTGTTCAAACACATCGGTTGTGGGATTCATAATTCTGGTATAAATGTTGCCAAATTCTTTTAATCCAAATAAATTGGCTGCATGTTGTGCACTATCAAAATCAAAAGATGTAGTTTGATAAATAGGTACTGCACGACTTTTGGTAGTTGGGTCAATTTGCTGACCTGCGTGTAATTGCAATGTTTCGAAACGAAGTTGTTTGCTCATCTTGTTTTGTTTTTTAGTTTGATGAAATGTTGGTTAAACAATAATTCTAAAACAAAACTTTTCAAGGCGGTAGGAGAAAGATTTAACAGAAGAGCATAAAAAAAGCTCATCTAATTAAGTCAGATGAGCTTGGTATTTTGTAGTGAAAACTTCACTTTAAATTTCAAACTGTACTCCGACTTATCTCCTTCTTTACTTATGTTTAACTAGTATAAAACATAAAAAAAAAATTGAGTTTGCACCTTCTTATAGTTGAGTAAACTATAAGGGTTGCAAAGGTTTCATTGGGCAAATCCCTCCACCTTTCTTGATAAGTAATTGTTTAAAGAACTATTACAAAAGTATAGTTGACAATTTGTAACTACAAAATTTATTTTTAAAAGTATTTTTTAAATTATTTAAAAGCCTTTACTGTATTGACTTTTACAAAAAAATATTTTTTATTTACAAACACTTGTAAGCATAATAAATCTTAAATAAATTATAAAGTCTATAGTTTTTATAGGATAAATATTTAAATTTGCCTACTAAAATAGTAGAGTACTAATTAATTACTCAAACCAATAAAAAAATTCGACTATTTAATTACTTAAGAAAATTAAGATTGGAAACAGCACAAAAAAATATTGAAACAGTTAAAGAGCTTATTAGTGCTTCTAACATAGTAGAAAGTATGCTAAATTTAGTAAATGCTTTTAGTAATAAAATTGTATTCTCTACAAGTTTTAGCAACGAAGATCAACTGCTTAGTCATCTTATATTTTCTAATCAAATTTCAATTTCAGTTTTTACTTTAGATACAGGAAGACTGTTTGCTGAAACCTACTCAACTTGGGCTAGAACAACTGAATTGTATCAGCAAAAGATTACAGCATTTTATCCAGCCGAATCTGTATTACAAAATTTTGTTACAGAAAAAGGTCCCAATAGTTTTTATGAATCTGTTGAAAATAGAAAGCAATGTTGCTATTTAAGAAAAGTTGAGCCTTTACAAAGAGCATTAAAAGATAAAACTATTTGGATTACAGGTATTAGGGCCGAACACTCGAATGGAAGAAATGATATGCCATTGGTTGAATATGATAATGTAAACAAAATAATAAAATATCATCCTTTATTACATTGGACAAGTCAAGATGTAAATGATTTTATAAAAGCAAATAACATTCCATACAATCCTTTAACAAACAAAGGTTTTGTAAGCATTGGTTGCCAACCATGTACAAGAGCATTACAACCTGGTGAAGATTTTAGAGCTGGTCGTTGGTGGTGGGAAGATAACAACAAAAAGGAATGTGGCTTACATGTTCATACAACAACAGAGTTAACATAATTTTCTTTTAAGCATATATCCTATTAAAACAATAGACTTTTAAAATAAAAAAATGAGCAATTACAGTTTGAATTATTTAAAACAATTAGAGGCTGAAAGCATTCATATTTTTCGTGAAATAGCAGCTCAGTTTGAAAAGCCAGCTTTATTGTTTAGTGGGGGTAAAGATTCAATTACTTTGGTACACTTAGCTAGAAAAGCTTTTGCTCCTGGTAAAATACCTTTCCCATTGGTGCATATTGATACTGGGCATAACTTTCAAGAAGCATTAGATTATAGAGATGCAATGGCTACTGCTGTTGGTGCAACTTTAATTGTTAGGAAAGTAGAAGATACCATTAAAGCAAAAAAATTAACAGAACCCAAAGGCAAATTTCCGAGTAGAAATTGGTTGCAGACTTACACTTTATTAGACACCATTGAAGAATTTAAATTTGATGCTTGTATTGGTGGAGCAAGACGAGATGAGGAAAAAGCAAGAGCCAAAGAAAGAATTTTTTCGGTGAGAGATGATTTTGGTCAGTGGAACCCTAAACTTCAAAGACCAGAGCTTTGGAATATATACAATGGCAGAATTAACAAGGGTGAAAATGTTCGAGTTTTTCCAATAAGTAATTGGACTGAATTGGATATTTGGAATTATATTAAACATGAAAACATTGCACTTCCGTCAATTTATTTTGCTCATGAAAGAGAAGTGATTTTGCATGAAGGACAGTTGGTAGCAAATTCTTCTTATGCAAGTTTACAAGACACTGATGTTATTGTAACAAAACAAGTGCGATATAGAACTGTTGGCGATATGACCTGTACTGCTGCTGTTGAATCTAATGCCACTACACTAGATGAAGTAATTAATGAAATTACTGCTGCAAGAATTAGTGAACGTGGTGAAACAAGAATTGATGATAAGGTTACTGAGGCTGCAATGGAAGATAGGAAGAAGAATGGATATTTTTAGCTCCCAACCGCAAAAGGGAAGTAAAAAGTGGTGGGAAAAGTTCAACTATATTCTTCAGCACAAGAGTGCGACGCAACAAAAGTAAAAATTGAAATACTAAAGTTGGTAACATAAAAAAATTACAATGGATATTTTAAGATTTATAACAGCAGGAAGTGTGGATGATGGCAAAAGCACATTGATTGGTCGTTTATTATACGATAGCAAGAATAT
>JAGOUF010000482.1 GCA_018061385.1 Chitinophagaceae bacterium
TATTCAATCAAGAGTTTTATTATCGTACTTTCAATGTAGTAAGAACTTACTTTCAGCAATTAAAAAGTAAGAAACAAATTGTAAAAGATGAGCTGTAAAAAGCTCAATTGTTCATTCATAAAATATACACACAATGAAAAAATCAATAGATCGAAGATCGTTTATTGGCAACACAGCCAAAATTGGATTGGGGTTGGTAATTGCCCCATCTTTACTAAAAGCAACTACAACAAATCATCTACAAGGAGTTATTACACTTGTTCAACAACCATTGCCTTATGCATACAATGCTTTAGAGCCTTTTATAGATGCAACAACAATGGAAATTCATTATACCAAACATGCTGCAGGCTATGCTAAAAATTTAGTAGATGCATTTAAGGCAGAATATAAAAAAGCAGGTATGGATGATTTGCCAACTTTATTAAGTGAAATTTCTACCTACTCAACAAAGATGCGAAACAATGCAGGTGGCCATTATAACCATGAAATGTTTTGGCAAAGTTTAACCCCAAAATCTACAGAACAACCAACTGGTAAATTGGCAAAAGCAATTGAAGAAAATTTTGGTTCTTTAGAAAAGTTTAAAACACAATTTAGCGATGCCGCCAAAACAAGATTTGGTAGTGGTTGGGCTTGGTTAATTGTTGATGAGAATGGAAAACTTGGAGTTACGTCAACCCCAAATCAAGACAATCCATTAATGGATGTTGCAGAAGTTAAAGGCTTTCCTTTATTGGGTTTAGATGTTTGGGAACATGCATATTATTTAAAGTATCAAAATAAACGGGCCGATTATGTGGCCAATTTTTGGAAAATTGTAAACTGGAATTATGTTGAGCAACGCTTTAATGAATATAGAAAAAAGTAATTAAAATATAGAAGTATAAAGAGAGCATTCAATGTTGAATGCCCTCTTTATTTTTATCGAATCCATTTAATGCTAAACCAAAAGTTGCTTAATAAACTACCTGCTGTTAAAGAGGAGCTTGCGTTAAAACCAGAATATTTTCTTTCGTAATTGTTAAGTGCAAAATCGTTACTTGTTTCTTTATTATTGAAGTAACCAATACTGCCAATACTATTTAATGCAGCATCTAAAATTAAATTTTTCTTTAACTGATAAGTAAATCCAGGTGTTATATAAACACTAATACCATAACCATTATTGGTCGATGTATAATTATTTGAAGGAGCTAGTGTGCTTTCGTTTACTGATTCTCCAAGATTATAGTTGCCATAAAGTATAACATCATAATAAAAGTTTAATTTGGGTTTTATTTGAATAAAGTTTCTTGTAACATAGCCTATGCCAACTTCATGAATATTTCGAATATTTTTTCCAAAATTAATAGGCGTTGAATTTAGTGCTTCAGTTGTGTTTTTAAAATTTGAGAATGTATAATTCAATTTCCAACCATTAGCTTTCTTTGATGAGATAAATTTTAAAGCACTAAATCCCAAACCAATTGAAGTAGCATTTTCTTTTCTTTCGTAAATGGGTTGGCTGTAATTGTTTTTTTCAGTTGAGTTATTGGTATTAAAACTTAAACTTGGTCCAATTAATTTTTGGCCTTGTGTAAATTGTGCATTGGCAAATCCAATACTTAGGCTTCCAATTGCAATAAGTAACATTTTTTTCATACATATTTTTTTTGGTGAATTAACAAGACCACAATTTTAAACGAAACATTGTTAACCAATTTATAAATAGTAAATTATTTTTTTCATGTGTGTGGGTGTTGAATTATCATTTCTAGCTTCTTCATTTCAAAGCTTATTTTTGTAAAACAAAATACCTGTTTTGCAAAAAGCCCAACAAAATTTTAAAGTACAACTTATTATTACTTTGCTAAGTGTAGTATTGTTTGTTGTAAAGATTGTGGCTTATTCTTATACCCATTCCTTGGCTATTTTAACAGATGCATTGGAAAGTATTGTAAATATGATGGCAGGCTTTATTGGCTTATTTGCATTGTTTGTTGCAGCCAAACCAAAAGATCAAGATCATCCGTATGGGCACGGAAAAGCTGAGTTTGTTTCGGCAGCTGTAGAAGGTACTTTAATTATTACTGCAGGCCTTTTTATTATTTATCAAACCATAGAAACATTTTTTACACCCACACATGTACAGCGTTTAGATGTTGGTATTTGGTTAATTGCAAGTACTGCCATTGTTAATTTTATAGCAGGTACAATTTGTGTTGCAATTGGTAAAAAAAATAATTCATTAGCACTCACATCAAGTGGAAAACATTTGCAAATAGACACCTATTCAACTGTAGCCGTTATTGTGGGCATTTTGCTTATGTTGTACACAAAATTGTTTTGGTTAGATAAAGCAATTGCTTTTGTTTTAAGCTTTATTATTTTATACAATGGTTATAAAATTATAAGGGCATCGTTAGCAGGAATTATGGACGAAGCCGATACTGCTTTACTTGAAAAATTGGTAACATTATTAAACGCCAACAGAAAAGAAAATTGGATTGATTTGCACAATTTACGTGTAATTAAATATGGTAGTTTATTGCATATTGATTGTCATTTAACATTGCCTTGGTTTTTAAATATTAACGAAGCTCACAAAGAAATTGATGAATTAACTGAACTTATATCAAACAACTTTGGTAATACTGTAGAGTTTTTTGTGCATACCGATGGTTGCTTAGATTTTAGTTGTACCATTTGCAGTAAGTTAGATTGTGTACAAAGAAAACGTCCATTCCAACAAA
>JAGOUF010000481.1 GCA_018061385.1 Chitinophagaceae bacterium
GGTAAGTGCATTGCAGAGTTTCCATAAAAGCCTCCACCACTTTCTTCGCCTACAATTGTTACATTGTCTTGTCCTTTCAATGCTCCAATAAACATGGTTGTTGCAGAAAATGTAATTCCTCCTTGAATAATATAAATATTTCCATCAAAATGATATTTGGTTTGTGGCTTAAAATAATGTTTCTCAAATCGTCTGTAATGTATGTTACCGTCTTTTTCTTTATGGGCAAAAAAGTTCATAGGAAACCAATACATCCACCAATTTTTAATGTACTTTTTGTATGGAAAAGTTCTGTTAATAGCCATTACAGTATCGCCATTTTTAAATGGCTTTTTGGCTAAATATTTGGTAAGTTTATTTGATAAGCCAACATTGCCTCCACCATTTTCCCTCAAATCAATAACAATATTTTTAATTTTATCAGCTTCAATTTTTTTGAATGATTTTCGAAAAAATCTTCTCAATCCACCGCTGCTAAATGTTGTTAAGCGTATATAAGCAGTGTTAATGCTTGTATCAATTTGCATACTTCTTTTGGCTGCTAACTTGGCTTGCCTTATTTGTTTTCTAGTGGCTTTTATTGGTTCGTCATCGTTAAGAGTACTATCTTTTAAAGGTTTCTTTTTAACAGTGCTAATGTCTTTAATAGGCTTGTAATTCGCAATTGTTGTACTTGCCTTTTCTCCTTTACTATTAATGAACGCAATGTTATAGGTGCTATCTAAACCAAAAACATTTTGATACCAACCAGGAAAATTATTGCTGAGTAATTGGTTTTTAAAGTTGATACTATACCCATCGCTATTAATTACATCAAACATGTTATCCAATAATTGTCTATTTTTTTTTCCGTTTATTGATGTAATAATGGTGCCTCTTTTTAGTATTGAATCTTTTGTATTTACATTTAATAAAACTACCAAACTATCATCCCAAACTTTTAAGTACAAAGGAAATTGTGGAAAGCGATGTTCTTTTTGTTGCTCGGCATAATCTTTAGAAAATCTAACACTGGTATGGCCACAACGTATTTTACTAATTACTGCTGCAACTGTATTTTTAAATTGAACTTCGGTTAACGAATCTGAAATTTGATTGATAGCGTTTGCAAAATAAACATCCATACTATCTTTTGGTGTGTACCAATACAACGATGGATGATTGGCTTCTAAAATTTTTTTCAGTAAAACAATATCTGCTTTTAAATCGGCTGCACTTTTTTTAAGGTTGAAAGTATAATTGCTTTGTTTGGTAGTTACACAAGCTGTAAAAAACAAAAAAGGCAGTAGCCATAACAACCACTTGCCATTAATAGTAAACTTGTTTTTTTTCATGTAGAATAAATGGTGTAACCCTTATTGTTTTACAAATGCATTCCAACCTTGTGCAGTAATATCAAATGTATTGCCACCCTTGGTAATAATTTTGCAACCCTCTTCAATATCGGCCATATAACCAATTACTGCAATTTCTTCATTGAGTGTAATTTTATCATAATCTTCTTGCTTCAACGTAAATATTAACTCATAATCTTCTCCACCATTTAAAGCACAAACAGTTGGGTCAAGACCAAATTTATAAGCAGCTTGTTTAGATTTATCGTCAATTGGCAATTTGTCTTCATACACTCTACAACCCAAATTGCTTTGTTTGCAAAGGTGTAAAACTTCGCTACTTATGCCATCACTAACATCCATCATTGCTGTAGGAACAATTTGATTGTTGGCAAAAAATTCAATAATATCTTTTCTGGCTTCTGGTTTTAATAGTCTGCCAACAATATAATCTTCACCCTCTAAATCGGGTTGCACTTGTGGGTTTTCTATATAAATTTTCTTCTCCCGTTCCATAATAGTTAAACCTAAAAAAGCAGCTCCAACATCTCCAGAAACACAAATTAAATCTCCTTTTTCTGCGGTACTTCTTTTTACAAATTTATCTGGAGCAACTTCGCCAATGGCGGTTACAGAAATGATGAATCCTTTTTGAGATGAAGTTGTATCGCCACCAACTAAATCAACCCCATATTTTTCACAAGCAGCATAAACGCCTTCATAAAATTCGTCTAATGCTTCTACACTAAATCTATTGCTAAATGCAATGCTCATAGTAATTTGTGTAGGTGTAGCATTCATGGCATACACATCGCTTAAGTTTACAATTACGCTTTTGTAGCCCAAGTGTTTTAAAGGAGTGTACATTAAATCAAAGTGAATTCCTTCAATCAACAAATCTGTTGTAATAACAGTTTGTTTGCCAAAATGATCAATTACTGCAGCATCATCTCCAACGCTCAATAAGGTTGATGCTTGTTTAGTTTCAAAGTTTTTGGTTAAATGTTCTATTAAACCAAATTCTCCCAACGATGCTATTTCTGTTCTATTTTCCATGTTATCTTATGTATGATTAAAAGATGCAAGATTCAATTAATTTTTATTTATTTTCCAAACAAAAATATCTCCATCTCTATAAAATTTTACCCAACCATTGTAGCTGTTTAACTCAACTCTTTTGTCCTTTATGTTTTTGGGTTCGTCTTTAGGATGATCCCAGAAATTGAAGGTAAGTTTCTCAGCATCTTTGCTAATAAACGAATATCCTTTGAACTTAAATCCTACCCAAGCATCAGCATATTTTTTATTTCTTTTTACCATGTCTTCTTTAGAAATTGGCCACGATAAAAATTCGTTTCTAAATTCCACAATTCTATCCAACAATATAATTGATGGCAGTTC
>JAGOUF010000483.1 GCA_018061385.1 Chitinophagaceae bacterium
CCATTACTGGACCTAAATCGCTACCACCAATTCCAATATTTACAATATACTTTATTTTTTTGCCTGTATAACCTCTCCATTTTCCTGAATGTACATTGCTGCAAAATGCTTCCATTTGGTTGAGCACTTTTCTTACTAACGGCATTACATCTTTTCCATCTGCTAAAATTGGAGTATCAGAAAAATTTCTTAATGCAGTATGTAATACAGCTCTATGTTCTGTTTCATTAATTTTTACTCCTGCAAACATTTCATGAATGGCATCTTTTAATTTACATTCCTCTGCCAATTGCAATAAAAGTTGCAATGTGTTTTCGTTAATAACGTTTTTAGAGTAATCAAATACAAGGTCTTCTAAACACAAAGAGAATTTTTTAAAACGTTCAGTATCGCTAGCAAATAAGTCTTTCATTTTTTTGCGACTCATTTCATTTTCATGGTGTTTTTTCAATAAAAACCATGCTTGGGTTGTGGTTGGGTTAACTCTAGGTAACATATATCTTCTTTAAAACTAATTTTAAACAATGCTCTCAACAATTAGGGTTGAAAGTAATTACATTTTTTCAATAGCATCAATCGTTTGTTGCACCATAGTTTCTGTAATGTCTAAATGCAAAACCATTCTTACATGAGTAGGAGATATTGCAAACATAAGTATATTTTCTTCTTTCATGCGTTCTACAAAAGCAGCAGCAGTTAAGTTGCCGAAAATTTCAACAATTAAAATATTGGTTTCAACTGGAAGTATATTTTTTACAAAATCTTTTTTTTGTAAAGCAGCTTCAATTTGTTTGGCATGTTTATGGTCTATTGCCAAGCGTTGAATATGATGATCGAGTGCATAAATACCTGCGGCTGCTAAAAAGCCAGCTTGCCTCATACCGCCACCAAACACTTTTCTTACTCTTCTTGCTTTTTTAATGAAGGTAGCAGTACCTAATAAAATACTGCCTACAGGTGTGCCTAAACCTTTACTTAAACATATTGAAATACTGTTGAATATTGTACCATATTGTGTAGTGCTTTCATTGTTTTTTATTATGGCATTAAATAATCTTGCACCATCTAAATGCAACGCCAAATTGTTATTGATACAAACTTTTTGTATAGCTTCCATTTCTGAAAATTCATAACAACTTCCACCAGCACGATTGATGGTATTTTCTAAACTCACCAATTTGCTAGTTGCTTTATGAATATCTTCTGAATTGTTGATAGCTTGTTGCACTTGTTCTGCATTAATTCTACCTCTATTTCCTTTTAATAAATGTATGCTACAGCCACTATTAAAAGCAATGCCTCCACCTTCATATTGATAGATATGGCTCAACTCATCACAAACAACTTCGTCAGCAGGTTGTGTATGAACTTTAACGGCAATCTGATTGGTCATTGTACCACTTGGACAAAACAGTCCAGCTTCCATACCAAATAAATTAGCTGCTTTATTTTCTAACTCATTCACTGTAATGTCTTCACCAAAAACATCATCACCAACACTAGCTTGCATCATCGCTTCTAGCATGAATGGTGTAGGTTTTGTTACAGTATCACTTCTAAAGTCTATCATTACTTTTAAAATTTATAGTTGTGTTTCATAAAAGTTATTGTAGGTAGTAAGTTACCTGAAAAATCAAAAAAAGTATTGTTCTCCCAGCTACTTCCTTTGCCCCATCTATCTTTCATTGAAGAAGTAATCCATGCAGGTTCCCAATACATAATTCCTGTACCTCCATTTTTAATTAAGGTTTGAATTAAATCTTTCATGAATCGCTGCTGATCTTCTTTTGTAAATGAGTAACCTTCAATTGGTGTTTTAGAATAAAATAAATTTCCATATGTATCAGCATTGTCATTTGTCCAAGCAAATGCAGTTTCTACCAATACAATGGGTTTGTTGAAATTCTTTTTTAACAGTTGAATTGTATCGCCAATTGCTTGCATAGAATTTACTGTACTCCATTTGTAATAATGAGAAATTCCGAGTATATCAAAATCAGTTACATGGCCTTTTTCAATTATATTTTTTGTCCACCAATTGGCATATTGCAATTGGGCTACATGAATAATTATTTGAGGATGAATGGTTGCATTTGTAGAAAAATCTCTAACTGCTTTTATTCCACTATTTAACAAAATACCAAAGTTTTCCCAGTTACTATTGTTTTCAATTTTTCCTGCTGACCATAACATACCAAAAGTGGTTTCATTGCCAATTTGAATCATTTCTGGAGTTAGGTTCTTCTCATTAAAATAATTCAATACGGCCATTGTATAATTATATACAGAATCTTTTAAAATAGAGATAGGTAAATTTTTCCAAGCAGCAGGTGTAATTTGTTTATCAGGATCTGCCCAATCATCGGAATAATGAAGATCTAAACAAACCACCATTCCTTGTTTTTTGGCTCTACGTATTGTTTTTTCAACATCCATTAAATCGCTATACATTTTGCCACCTGTAACAGGAAGTTGCCATGTTGGATTGTTCCAAAGTCTTACTCTTACTGTGTTTGTGCCAATTGATTTAAAAATTTCAAAAGCATCTTTGGGTTGGTTGTTTATTTTATATACAGCACCATTGTCTTCAATTTGATTAACATATGATAAATCGGCACCCATAATAAATTGATTCCAAGAATAATTGCCCTTGTTATCTCTGCTTGATTGACGAACGCTTTTACATGAAAATAGTGTTGTAAGTAACAACACTATTCCAAAAT
>JAGOUF010000484.1 GCA_018061385.1 Chitinophagaceae bacterium
CGGCCAAACGTTGATCTAAAAATTCTAAATCTTCATAATTGTGTTCCATTACATAACGAATCAAGTACTGAATAAACTCTTCAGCCAAATTCATATTGTCTTCTAAATCGTTAAATGCAACTTCGGGTTCAATCATCCAAAATTCAGCCAAATGCCTTGTAGTGTTTGAGTTTTCGGCTCTAAAAGTTGGCCCAAAAGTGTATATATCGCTAAATGCCATTGCACCCAATTCACCTTCTAATTGTCCACTTACAGTAAGGTTGGTACTCTTTCCAAAAAAATCTTCAGCAAAATCAATTGTTCCATCTTCTTTTTTAGCAGCAGTTCCATCAATGGGTAAAGTAGTTACCCTAAACATTTCACCAGCACCTTCAGCATCGCTTGCTGTAACAATTGGGGTGTGTAAATAAACAAATCCTTTTTCGTTATAAAATTTATGAACAGCAAATGCCAACGCATTTCTTAATCTAAATACACTTCCAAAAGTGTTGGTTCTAAAACGTAAATGAGCAATTTCTCTTAAAAATTCTAAGCTATGCTTTTTAGGTTGCAATGGATATTTTTCGGCATCACTATCACCCAAAATTTCAATGCTTTTGGCCTTCAATTCAATACTTTGTCCTTTACCTAAACTTGCTACAACTTCGCCAATAACTTTTAAAGATGCACCTGTTGTAATACGTTTCATGGTTGCATCGTCTAATAAACCCAGTTCTGCAACTACTTGTAAATTGTTGTTGGTGCTTCCATCATTCAATGCAATAAATTGGTTGTTTCTAAACGTTCGTACCCAACCCATTACAGTAACTTCTTGTCCTGTTTGCTCACTTTTAAGCAACTCTTTTACTTTAATACGCTTGTTAAACATAATTGTATTTATTTTGGTAACCAGCAGCAGAATAATCATTTAGCTTCTGTTGCGTCGCACACTTGTACACTTTTTTATATAATCACCTTTGTTATTAGGGTTAAAATAGACAGTTATTTAGCAGCAAATATAAGTCTCTACACAGTTTCTATTTTTATAGCTTTTAGATTGCCAGCTAAAAAAAATTTCTTCAAATAAAAAAACCTTTCTTAACATTGCATTGGAAACAAACTGATTGGTTTTCAGATATTCATACTCCAACACATCAGTTCATCGTCTTTTCCAAATCAACTCAAATCAGGTTCTTATTTCAAATTATTTTTCAAAGGATTAAAAAACGTAAGAAAATTTACCATTTTTCCCTCACCCAATCTTATTTATGTACGACATTTTGCAATTGAACGACATGCTCTTGCCAGAACTATTAGATGTTGCTGAGCAATTGAATATTACCAACGTTAAAAAGTTAGAAAAACAAGATTTAATTTATAAAATATTAGATCAACAAGCCATAAAAGAAAGTGCTGCAACTACAGACGAAAAGCCTATCAAAAAAGCTAGAGCAAGAAAACCTGTAACCGTAAAAACATCTACAGCCAATGGCACAGAAGAAGCCGAAGTTGTACAAGAAGCACCTACACAATTACAAGAAGTACCTGTACATGTAGAAGAAGTTAAACCAGCAGTGGTTGAGAAAAAAGTACTAAAAATTAAAAAAGCCAAACCTGTTGAAACTACTTCAACAAATGAAGAAGAAAAAACAACAGTTGATGGGCCTCAAATAAATAAGTTAGCTGAGCAAATTTTACAAGCTACAGAAACCACAGAAAATAGCAACCAAGCTGGCGAAAATTCTACACAAACAGAGCCTAGCCAAAACTATCCACAACGCAACAATTACCAGAATCGCAGAGACACAGCTTTTAATATAGAGTTTGATGGTGTAATTTCTGGCGAAGGGGTTTTAGAAATGATGCCAGATGGATATGGTTTTTTACGCAGTAGCGATTATAATTATTTATCATCTCCAGATGATGTATATGTTTCTCCATCTCAAATAAAATTATTTGGTTTAAAAACAGGCGATACCGTTGCAGGTAGTGTTCGTCCTCCAAAAGAAGGCGAAAAATATTTTGCTTTATTAAAGGTTGATACCATTAACAACAAAAAACCAGATGAAGTAAGAGATCGAGTTCCTTTCGATTATTTAACACCATTATTCCCTTACGAAAAACTGAATTTGTTTACAACATCTAACAATTACAGCACTCGTATCATGGATTTATTTACCCCAATTGGTAAAGGGCAACGTGGTTTAATTGTTGCACAACCAAAAGTGGGTAAAACCATGTTGTTAAAAGAAGTGGCCAATGCAATTGCTTCCAATCATCCAGAGTGTTATTTAATGGTGGTTTTAATAGATGAAAGACCAGAAGAAGTAACCGATATGGAACGTAGTGTGAATGCAGAAGTGATTGCCTCAACATTTGATGAGCCAGCCGAAAAACACGTAAAAGTTTCTACAATGGCTTTACAAAAAGCAAAGCGTTTGGTAGAGTGCGGTCACGATGTGGTAATTCTATTAGATAGCATTACTCGTTTGGCACGTGCCCATAATACAGTTGCACCAAGTAGTGGCAAAGTATTAAGTGGTGGTGTAGAAGCCAATGCAATGCAAAAACCTAAACAATTTTTTGGAGCAGCTCGTAAAATAGAACATGGAGGTTCTTTAACCATTTTAGCAACCGCATTAATTGAAACTGGTAGCAAAATGGATGAAGTAATTTTTGAAGAATTTAAAGGAACTGGTAACATGGAGTTACAATTGGATAGAAGATTGGCCAATAAACGT
>JAGOUF010000485.1 GCA_018061385.1 Chitinophagaceae bacterium
CTTGGTCGTTCTACCTTTCATGCGTTTACGCCACATTTTAAAACTGCTGGTTTTACTGTGGGTTCTCATTAATTCAATTACCTGTTTTTCAGATATGCCAAACTGAAACTCTATGGCTTCAAAAGGAGTTCTATCTTCCCAAGCCATTTCAATAATTCTATCAAGTTCAACTTTATTAAACATGAACCTTTAACAAGTTGTTTCTTAAAATGTTCTAAAAGTTTTAGATACTGTTTGTTGATGTTGCCCTATCAGTTATTTTTGTTATAAATAAATAATATGAAGAAATCTATTTTAATGTTTTGTTTGTTGGCCACAAGTGCAATTACTGTAAATGCACAAAAGCTGCATATTTATGCAAAAGCTGGAGCCAATTTTACTAAGATTGATGGTAAAGAATTTAACGACGAGTATAAAACTGGTTTCCATGTGGGTGGAGCTGTTGAAATTGGAATATCTAAATCCATTTCATTACAACCAGAATTGTATTATAGTGAGTTAAAAACTATATCAATTAATAGTGTAATAACTCCAGGGTTTAATGTAAACAACGAGGTAAAATTAAATTACTTATCAATTCCATTGTTGCTTAAAATAAATGCAACAAAAGTACTTTCGTTACATGTTGGACCAGAATACAGTATTTTAGTAAACAATGATGAAGATTTATTAACAAATGGAAAAGAAGCTTTTAAAAGTGGTAACTTTTCAATGATTGGTGGAGTTCAAATTAACTTGAGCAACATTAATATTTACGGCAGATACAATGTTGGTCTATCTTCTATTGAAGATGCACCAAGTGCCGATAAATGGAAAAGCCAACAAATACAAGTAGGCATAGCATTTAAAGTTTTATAATTTAAAGTTCAACTTAAAAAATACTCATAATTGGGTATTTTTTTTTGTTAATAAAATTTTTTGCAAAAAAATTACATGAAAAAAGTATCCATATTGTTATTGGCTTTTATAGCTATGTTTCAAATTGCAAAAGCACAAAAAGGCTTTCACTTAATTGCAAAAGTTGGTGTTAATTATGGAAAAATTAAAGGCCAAAGTTTTAAAGATGGTTACAATTTAGGCTATCATCTAGGTGGTTCAATTGAGTGGGATTTTACAAAAGCAATCGGTATTCAGCCAGAAATTTTATTAAGTCAAGTAAGTATTTCTGGAAATAGTGCTGCACCAATGCCAACACAAGATAGTAAACTCAATTACTTATCAATTCCTATTTTATTGAGAATAAATTTAGGAAAGGTTTTTACCATCAACTTAGGACCAGAATACAGCATTTTGATGAGTCAAGAAAAAACTTTTGTAAACAATGCAGGCGATGCTTTTAAAAATGGAAATTTTTCTGCTGTTGCTGGCTTTCAACTGAATTTAAAAACATTTAGAGCTCATGCAAGATACAATATTGGCTTAAGCGATATTAATGAATTGGGCAATGCTGATAATTACAAGAGTGAACAAATTCAAGTAGGAATAGGTATTAAATTGTTTTAATTCCTATCAAAATAGATTATTAAAAAAGCTGTTGCAATGCAACAGCTTTTTTAATAATCTCAAATCTAGTTTAATGTATTAGCAATTAAAACCTAAATGAGTAATTAACGAGTTGGGTAATTTGGGAAGTTTTTTTCTTTCAATTAAATAAGTAGATAAGCCAGATAAATCTCTGTACACATAATGTTTGCTTAAAGCACCTTCTAAATATCCTGATCCAGTTGTGTTGCCAGTTCCAACTCTCATACCTATCATTCTTCTAACCATTACCAAATGTTTGTGCCTCCAATTGCTCATTAAATGATCTATCTCTATTAAGCTATCCAATAGTTGGTAGGAAGTTTGAAACACAGGAAAATCTCTGTACAACATAATAAACAATGCTGCTTGCAAGGCTTTTGGCGAAAAACCACTTCTTAAACCTTCCAATTGTTCTTGGTTTAATGTTGGATGAGCTTGTTCAAAAAACACGTAATCAAAATCATGAATTTTATTTTGTTCTCTTTCTGTTAATCCAGTATTGTACACATTTCTATAATCATTCCAAAATGGATGATTTGTAAAAGAAAGATCATTGTTGTGTGTATAATCTTTCCAAAAATGTTCTTCAAAAAAAGGCATTCTTTCTAACCAACCATTTACCAATTGCAATACATTTTTTTCTTTTTCAGAATCGTTAATTTGATTGTAATCTGGCTTTGTAAAACCACCTTCATTGGTACGTTTGTAATAATCTGCATGGTGCCTATTGTTTAATTGTAAACCCAATTTGGCTTCAATTAATCTAAACTGTACACTTTGAAAACCCGAAGATGGAGTGAGCAAATTTCTAAATTCTAAAAAGTCTAAAGGAGTCATTGTATCTAAAATACTTACTTGCTCGTTTAGCAATTGCATAATTTTTATGATACGTGAAAAACGATGACGAACTAAATTTAAATCTTCGCTATTGTCATTGATGACTTCTTTTGAAAAAGTTTTAGATATGAAATCCAACTCAAATAAAATTTGTTTAAACCACAATTCATATGCTTGATGAATTACAATAAACAACATTTCATCGTGAGCAGGAGTGTTGTTGCTTTGAAAACTAACTGGGTGTTGGCTATCTGAAATTTTATCTAGATGTAAATAATCACCATAATACATAGGTTGATCTGACATAAGCTATCGTTTAAGAGGAATAAAAATTAAGTAATGTTTATATG
>JAGOUF010000486.1 GCA_018061385.1 Chitinophagaceae bacterium
TACCAACTGCAAGAACAGCAACTGCTCCAGAAGCATTGACTGCTGAAGATAAAGACAAATACACCGGTACTTATTTATACGAAATTACTTTTACCAATAAAGGGGGCTTGGTAATGCCAATTATTGTTGAATTTACTTTTGAAGATGGAACAAAAGAAGTAGAAAAAATTCCAGCTCAAATTTGGCGTAAAAATGAAAATAAAGTAACCAAAGTATTTATGGTGAAACAAAAAGTAACAGGCATTGTGTTAGATCCAATGCGTGAAACTGCAGATATTAATGAGAAAAACAATGTTTGGCCAACAACAGAATGGACAGAAGCTAGTAAGTTTTCTTTGTTTAAAGCAGGTGCAGGCAATCGTCGCAATCCTGGAGGCTCTGGTAAAAATCCTATGCAAGCAGCCAATGAAAAAAGTGGTGGAAAATAATTTAATCAATATACTTTTTCAAAGTGAGAGAGCCAATCAAATTAATGATTGGCTTTTTTTTCCTTTAGCAATCCAACTTGTTTCATTTTTCGTTTGTGTAAGAAAATAAACATCTATGAAACCTACAATCTTAAAATGGAGCAGTTTTTTACTGCTAGTAAATTTTTTAATGGTAAGCTGCAAAAAGGATAGCACAATGGAAACCCCAATCAATAAACCCGATGTGGTTTTCTATGCTTTAACCAATAACAACCAGTTATTAAAATACAATGCACAAACCACTTCTATGGCATCTGCAACTGTTGCATTAACAGGTTTACCAGCAGGCGAAAGTATTATTAGTATTGATTTTAGACCAGCAACAGGTCAGTTATATGGACTTGGGTCTACCAGTAGATTGTACACATTGAATACAGAGAATGGAGCTGCTTTAGCAGTAGGAACAACTACTTTTTCTCCAGCATTAAATAGCAACGTTGCCAATATTGATTTTAACCCAACAGTTGATAGAGTTAGGGTTGTAACCAATACAGGCCAAAACCTTCGTTTACACCCAGAGTTAGGCACAGTAGCTGCTACTGATGGTTCAATTAATGGTGGTACAAATCCTTCAATAACTTCTATTGCATATACAAATAGTATTGCAGGTACTGCAACAACCGATTTGTTTGATATTGATGTAAATACAAAAAAGTTATACAAACAATCGCCACCAAACGATGGTACTTTGGTAGAAGTAGGAACCATTGATGTAAATTTTACTGGCAAAGGTGGTTTTGATATTAATGCAGACAATAGCATCATATTAGCAACATTTACAGTAAATGGAGTAGCTAAATTGTACAGTATTAGTACAAGCAATGCAAGTACAACTTATTTAGCCGATATGAGTGTAAATAATATTATTGATATTGCGATACCAACAAACCCTGTGGCTTATGCAGTAGATGAGAATAATAATTTACAAATTTTTAATCCTACTACTACGGCAGCACCCATTAATAAAGCTATTACTGGTTTAGGTTTGGGCGAAAGTATTGTAGGTATTGACTTTAGACCAGCTACCAATCAATTATATGGCTTAACAACTACAGCTTTAGGAATGGCTAAATTATACAGTTTTAATTTAAGTACAGGAGCAGCAACAGGAGTTGGGTCAGGGTTTGCAATTAACACAAATAGCACACAATTTGGATTTGATTTTAATCCAACTGTAGATAGAATAAGGGTTGTAACAAACAGTGGTCAAAACTTACGTTTAAATCCAAACGATGGTACTATAGCAGCAACAGATGGCAATATCAATCCTGGTAGTCCAATTATTTCTGCAGCTGCCTATACCAATAATTTTGTTGGAACTACAAGCACTGTGTTGTATGTATTAGATATGGGCAAATTGTATAAACAAGATCCTCCTAACGCTGGCACTTTAGTTGAAATTGGGAGCTTAGGAATTAATGTTGAATCTTTAAACGGGTTTGATATTGGTTCAAAATCAAATGCTGCATTTGCATTGTTAACTGTAAATGGTACAACAAAAGTATATAGCATTAATCTAAATACAGGTACTGCTACTGCGGGTGTAAACTTCCCAAATAAAGTAAAGGGTATGAGTGTTGGCTTAGGGTTTTAGTTTTCTTCTATATATGTTAATAGGTCGAGGCTGTTTCTAAAGTATTTAATTGAATGCTTTTGAAACAGCCTTTTTGTTTTTTCGTTACTTTCACTGCTTAAAATAACTACATATTTTATGCTACGTAATTATTTATTACTTCTTTTAGTGATTGCAACTTCGGCTTGTGTTGCACAAAATTTAGCTAGTCCAGATCAGTTTTTAGGCTACAAAGTAGGCACAAAGTTTACCCAGCATTATAAAATTGTTGACTACTTTAAAGCAGTTGCTAATGCTAAAAAAGATATGGTAGTTACAGAAACTTATGGTACTACTAACGAAGGGAGAGAGTTGATGTTAGCATATGTTTCAACACCAGAAAACATAGCCAATTTAGAAACTATACGCAACAACAATTTACGTTTAGCTGGTTTGGCAAAAGATAAAATGGCTGCCAATACCAACAATGCTCCAGCCATTGTTTGGTTAAGTTACAATGTACATGGTAACGAACCCAGTAGTAGCGAAGCTGCAATGCTTACATTGTTTGCATTGGTTGATCCATCAAATACTAAAACAAAAGAGTGGTTAAAAAATACCATAGTAATAATTGATCCATGCTTAAATCCTGACGGAAGAGATCGTTACGTAAATTGGTACAATCAAGTTG
>JAGOUF010000041.1 GCA_018061385.1 Chitinophagaceae bacterium
TGTAGGTTTAAGTAGCAGCAATATTTTTTTCGATAAAAACTATGTAGATATTAAAGCCAATGCAACTACTTTGCCTTTTAGAAGAAGTTACTCTGGTAACGATTCATCGGCTTTTAGTAAATTTAAATTAACAACTATTTTTTTAGAAGCACCAATAGAATTGAGGTATTATTCAAACCCAGAAAACCCATCAAAATCTTGGAAAGCAGCTTTGGGTGTTAAAGTTGGTACATTATTAAAATCTTTTACAAAAGGTAAAAATTTACAAAACAAAGCTGGTGGAAGTATTTATGGCGATAAGTTTATTGAGAAAGAGAGCAATAAAAGATTTTTCAATGGAACTCGTATAGCAGCATCTGCAAGAGTTGGTTATGGCATAATTGGTTTACAATTTAGCTACCAAATTACACAAGTATTTAAAGAAGGTTTTGGTCCAGAAGTTCGTCCATACTCAATTGGATTAACCATTAGTGGTTTATAAATAGAATACTCATTATAATATGAAGCTACCTTTGGGTAGCTTTTTTTATTACTAGGTGTTGCTTTTTAATTCTTCTAATTCAAAGTAAAAAAATTCTCGCCAAAAGCAGAGAAATCGCTGAATGTTTTTTATATGTTATTTGTTATAATACAAAACTGCAAATTGAAGAATTTTCTCAGCATCTTCCTTTACCCAACACACAAAGCCTTGCAAAGAGAAGATGCTGAGAACTTTCTTTTATGGAGACATTGCTTGGAAAGAAACTACAAGTTTCGTAGAGCTGGGAATGACATTCCCTACGCTGCTGTTATATCAGTTTTAATAATATTCAACATAAGAAACCCAGTTTTAAGGCTTAAAGAAAGACACCAAACATTTAAAAGACCCTCAATAGGTATAGGCACTTCATATGCCAAAATATCAATTAATTCAGACTGAGACTTTTTGCTAAAATGTTTAATCTCACTTAAACTCAAGTTTTGCACCCAACTGATTATACTTTGTCTTAAGTCATTACCACTTACTTGACTAGAGTAGACACCATCTCTAAATTGCATTATAAATGTATATGTCAACATAAGTTAATTGCTCCCTTTTTCTTTTTGACTATGATTTTCGCCAGTATTGACCATCTTTTTTTACGTGCTTAACTTGCTTGTTCAATTTCTCTAATTCTTTGTTGTCATCTTTTTAGCCGTTGTTGGAATTCCAACGTAAAGCTAATTAAAAAACATCTGCCCTAGTTGTGTCTTTTGACCAACTAGATAGGTTGGTATGGGAGCAAGATTCCTTGCTAACAATGTCTTCGTCACAAAACATCAAACCTAAGAATTTTTCAGCATCCCCTCTTTGAACAACCCCTAAAAAAGACTACCTTTTTTACAACCCTTTCTACAATTACCTTTACAGCATAAATAGAAATAATTTTGATAGATAAGCAACAAAAAATTAAGCAAGAGGAACGTGTGGTGTTGGTGGGTGTAATTCAAAAAGACCAAACGGTAGAACAAGTAAACGAATACTTAGACGAGTTGGCATTTTTAGCAGAAACGGCCGGTGCTATTACTGTAAAACGTTTTACACAAAAACTAGTACGCCCCGATAGTAAAACCTTTGTTGGTAAAGGAAAGCTAGAAGAAATTAAAGAATATATTACTGGAAGAAATATTGAATCGGTAATTTTCGACGATGAATTAACTGGTTCTCAAATTGCCAATATTCAAAAAGCATTGGGCATTACAACCATTGATAGAAGCGATTTAATTTTAGATATTTTTGCAAGCCGTGCCAGAACAGCACAAGCAAAAGTACAAGTTGAATTAGCTCAATATCAATACATTTTACCACGTTTAAAAGGTATGTGGAGCCATTTAGAAAGGCAAGGTGGGGGAATTGGTAGCCGAGGACCAGGAGAAACTGAAATTGAAACCGATAGACGTATAGTAAAAGATAAAATTGCTTTACTACGTAAACGTTTAGCCGAAATTGATAAGCAAGCTTTTACCCAACGAAAAGATAGAGGCGAATTTATACGTGTTGCATTGGTGGGTTATACCAATGTAGGTAAAAGCACCTTAATGACAGTGCTTAGCAAAACTGAAGTATTTGTAGAAAATAAACTATTTGCTACTTTAGACACCACTACTAGAAAAGTTGTTTTTGAAAACACCCCATTTCTTTTAAGCGATACGGTTGGTTTTATTCGCAAACTTCCACATCATTTAGTTGAAAGTTTTAAAAGCACTTTAGACGAAGTGAGAGAAGCCGATATTTTGTTACATGTTGTAGACATTTCTCATGCAAAACATGAGGAGCAAATTGGTACAGTGAATAAAACATTGCAAGAGTTAAAAGCGTTTGACAAACCCATTTTAACCATATTTAATAAAATGGATTTGTATGAAGCCAACAGCTTTGACGAATGGTTGAGCAGCGAAGTAAAACAAGATTTGTTGATAGAACTAAAAGAAAAATGGAGCAATGTAACCAACAATAATTGTGTATTTATATCGGCATTGGAACGTAAAAATTTAGATGAATTAAGAACTTTTATTTTACATAAGGTGAGAGATATGTATCAAATACGTTACCCCTATAAAACTATGCATTATTAATGGGCAATGTTGCTGTACAATGGTTTAAAATAGCTGATTCTGCCAATTTACTAGATTGGCAAGCCAACAATATGTGTGTGGTTGAAGTAAATAATAAAAAGGTTTCGTTGGGCAAGCATGAAGATAAAGTGTTTGCATTTGCCCATAAATGCCCTCATGCAGGTGGTATTTTAACCAATGGTTTTTTAGATGTTACAGGCAATGTTGTTTGCCCTTTACATAGATATAAGTTTAATGTACAAAATGGTAGAAATACAAGTGGCGAAGGATATTATTTAAAAACCTATTTAGTAGAAGAAAGAAATGATGGAGTGTATATTGGGTTTGAAGAAAAAAGTTTCTTTTCATTTTTATAACTAATTTGAAAAAAAATTTTGTTCACTAAACTTGCACCCCTATTTTTGCTGCCCATTACGAAAACTAATGGAAAAAAGGATTCCCGAATAGCTCAGTTGGTTAGAGCATCTGACTGTTAATCAGAGGGTCTCTGGTTCAAGTCCAGATTCGGGAGCGTTGAAAATCAAAGGGTTACATACAAGTAGCCCTTTTTTATTTTAATCGTTTGCATACAATTTGCATACAACACAATTTTAAGCCCTGTTTTATTGTTGTTTTTATTAGTTATTAAAAACAAAAAAAACAACCCTTTTAATGAGTTGCTTTATACATGTGAGAACTTCAACTTTTCTCAATAAATTATTGAATAAGCATACCTGTAATTGGTTCAATATCATTGAAAAGCGGTTGTTCTACAAAAGGGTTTGCTATCATTGCCCTATCAGTCATTCCCAAACGGTTCTTTGCATAAAATATTCCTTTGCCCTCATTTGCCACTATATCGGTTGCCAATGCTTTAAAAAGTTGCTCAATGTTTTTTATAGTGTCGGACTTAGCAATATTAGTTTCATCATTCAACCACCTGTAATAAGTTGAACGGTTTATAGTTGGTTCGCCTTGTTCGGGTATCCAAATACGCAAAAAGTAATCTATTGTAGGTATTTGCCTATCCAGTATCTTAACAATTTTGCCACTGGCTGTGGCTTGTTCTTTTTGATACTTCATACAATCCTGTATGTATTGATATGCTAATTGTTCTAAATGAAGTAATGAAATATCTGTTTTAGGTTTTGCCATTGTGTTTGAATTTATGAGTTTATCAATCTGTAAAGTGTTGCTGTTATTGCTAAAGCCAATAAAGCAAATGTTCCCAAAATAACCCACCACGAATAAACCTGTTTACTATCGGGGTTAAATAGAAAATTAAGTATTGCTGAAAAGTATTGCTTAAGCTTTGCCATGTTATACAATTTTAAAGGCTGTTAAAAATTCGGTTTCTTTTACTGTTGTAAGTGGTTGCATTTCGCTAAACCATAGTTTCAAATATTTTACATGCTGGGCTTCATTCATTGATAAGTTTTTCTGTAAAGCTGCCTTTGCAAGTGAAATAAGATATTCAAGGCTTAAGCCTGTAAACTCTATTTCTTTTTTTATAGTGTGTGCAATTGGCTGTAAGGCTGCCTTTTGCCTTACTTCAAAAACTTGCTGTTCGTGTGTGAATGTTCCCCCCTGTGGGTTATTGATTAACCAATTTTCAAAAATGGTTTCTACTGTTTCGGGTATTGGTTCGACTTCAATAAATTGCATGTAATCAAACTGTACTAAATAATCGGCTATATCAAAGCCTTGCTGTTTATCGGTTTCGCTGGCTTTACGTTCTAACAAATCAGAAACAGAAAAACTTGCAAGGGTTGAAAGTTCTTTTGCTTTGTTGCTCCATTTATCAAAGCCTTTTAGATCGGGAAACAAAACCACTTTGCAGCCCTGCAATACTTTACACTTATCAATACTTAAGCCTTGCAATTGCCCACATGCTAACCATGTAAACTGGGGCAAATAAACGCTGGCTATTATTGCTGTTTTTTCGCTTTCAACTATTGCAAAAGGTTTTGAATTGTTTTGATTAATCAAATGTTCACCAAATAAGCATTGCTGTAAATTGTATTCAGCCCCTTTATTTAAGCTATGCACCCAGTTGATATGGTTATAAGGTTCTTTTACTCTTTTGCCTGTGGTGGGGCTGTAAAGCATTATTTTGCCTGTTCTTATTTTATCCTTTGCATCTACCTGCCAAAATACTGTTGCACCCTGCCAATGGTTTGAATTGCCTATGTAATACTTGCTTATTAAATCGTTGGTTATTTCAAAACCAAATAAACTAATAAGGTACTTTACAAAATTGTTTTGCTCATAACTTATAAGGCTGTTTTTGAAAGTATCGAAAGGAATAAAAGAAACTGGCTTTGGTTTTGGCTGTGGCTGAATACGTTTACAATATTGCTTTGGCTTATCAATACTAAGGCTGTTAGCTTCAAAGTATTGTTTGGGCTTGTAATGGTAATTACATTTATTTTCCCTACTGCATTTGCCTACAAAATCGGCTATGTGTAACCCTGTTTCAATATCAATGTATCGGGTGAAAACTTTTGCTTTGCCACATTCGGGGCAAGGGTAACGGCTGTTCATTCCCTTGTATGGTTCAAGTGTGTAACGGTGGTTGCTCATAAAAATGGCTACTTAATTTAAGTAATCAGTTTGATAGTTTAATTTAACTTACCCGTCTTATATAAAGACGGGGTTAAACTGCTAAACTGGTTTAATTGATAAATAGTTGATAGTTTAAACTACTTAAACTGCTAAACCGATAAATGCAGTTCGCTTTGCCCTGCTAATACATAAACTGTTTTTTTATTTTCAACTTTTACTATTTGATTATTTGCTAAATAAAAAGTTAGTAAGTCTTTTGCTTTATTATCTCCTATTGATAAACCTGCAATAGTTTCAGTTGCATTTTTTAAACCTCTCCAACAATCATTGTATGTGTATTGCTTTGTTGCTTTGAAAACATGAAGTAATATTTCACTGTGTTGCCTTTCATTTAAAGCGTTTGGTGTAAATGGTGGTTTCTTTGGTTTTGTTTCTTTGGCTGTTTTGGCTTTGGGTTCAATAACATAATTTTCAAGTATGTAAGGCATCCCGAATTCATCAACAGAAAACGCAAATGGTTGAAACTCTTTTTCCCTGCAATCAACGGGGCTTACAATAGAAATGTTATTATCCTCTTTGTTTTTTGTAACCTCAATAACTGCATCCGCTTTACGATGTGAAAAGCTGCCTAAATGCCCCAACAAAGTAGAAGCTGTTTTATTGTAGTGCAATACGCAAGTAATATGGATTTTATATAAATCAGTCCATTGCATCAATTTTTGAACAATGTTTTGGGCTTGTTCAGCTTGCAAAATTGGATCAATATCTAAATCTATAATTCCATCAATTGCCACAAAATTTATATTTTCTGTGGTTGATAGTACGTGTTCAATTAAAGCAATTCTTTTCCCTGGTTCTAAAGTTCGAAAGGCAAAAACCTTAAAACTTGCAGGGTTATTTGTTTCGGCTAAATGGCATATTCTTTTGCTTATTTGCTGAACTTTATATTTAGCTTGTTCAGTATCAAAAAGAATGTTTACACCTTGTTCATTACATTTAAAAATATCATGGAAATTGCCCTTTATTGCCGTTGCCATTAACATTGATATTAAAAAAGATTTTCGGCTTTTTGCAGCACCTGTAACAATAGAAAAATTACCCTTTGTAAATAATGTAATTGCTTTGCTTTCGCTTACTATTTGCATGGCAATGGGTGGTGGTTCCAGCCTTTCGGCTAAATGAATTAAGCAACTATTTGCTAATTGGCTTAATTCGTTTATGGCTGTAATTCGATTTTCTAAAGGTTTGTTTGCTTCATTTTTTAAGTCTTCAATACTTATATTTTTAAAGTTGAAATCAGGCTCAATTTTGTTATCTTCGCCCTGTCTTTTATGCGAAAAATTAGGGCTGTTCAATTGGTTATTATTTTCCATTGTTCAGCCTTTTTTTATGGTTAGATAAATAGGTTTCTGTTTCAGTTGCTATTTGTGCAACCGTCTTTTTTTTACCTTGCTTTAAATACTCAATTAAATCAGTCTTTGAAAAGTAAACCCTTTTACTTCGCTTCATACAAGGTATTTCAGCCTTATGAATAAGCCCGTATATCGTTACAACTGAAAGGCTTAAAAATTTTGCTGCATCCTGAACGGTTAAAAGTTCGTCTGTTGGTTGCTGTGGTGTGTTGGTGGGCTGGTTATGCTTTAAACACGAATTGACTGTTTCAGCAATTAAATCCTGAAAGTCGCTTTTTGTGAGAGATAAAAAAACTGTTTCCATTGTACTATTATTTTGTGTTAATAGTGCAATGCTATGTTCGGGTTTTACGGGTTAAAAGGTGGGTTTTATGGGTTACCCTTTTTGTTACTTCTTACTTATTAACCTGTAATTAATTTATAAATTTCTGCATCCGAGTTGTCTTTGAAATGGTTTAAACATTTTAATATTTCAAAAAAATCAACATCTCTTTTCAATGGTCTTTCTGTTGTATCTAAATATTCATGTAAATCATTTAAGGATTGAGCAAACCTTGTTTTGCATCCTTTTTTCAAGTTGATTTTATTGGCAGGAATAGTGTATTGCTTTACTTCAAAAAAATCTGTTAATAGTTGAACGAAAAAATTAAAATCTTCTATTGTCCTAAAAGCATAACTCCAACTTTCATGTTTATCAATATTACTAAGTGCTTCAATAATTTTTTCTTTTGTTTTTGAAATTTGATGTTTTGCTTCATTTACTGGGGCTTTAATTGCCTGTTCTTTATTCGGCTGGGTGTTGGTTTGTTTATCGTTTAACCATTGTAAATAATGTTCAAATATTTCAATTGTATTTTGTTTAAATTTTGGTTTATGGGTTCTACTTTTTAAGTAGCTTTTTGCATCATTAATAATTTCGGTTGTACGTTCAATTTCTTCTACCCTTAATTTTTCTTTTGCTGCCTGTTCATTAAAAATTGCACCCCCTTTTTTTCTTTTCGTTTCAATGTATGCAGCTTCTAATAGTTCATAATATTCGGGTACTAAATCCAAACAGTTAAAAGGGAAACTAGGGTTGGTTTGGTCTTTAAAATAAATTTTTCTATAAGCGTCTTTGCCAGTGTAAATTTTGCCTTCAATGCTTGAAGCATAGAAAGTTCCTTTATGGTTTTGTATTGTTGGTTCGTGATTATCCCAAGTTAATAATCTTTCAATTTGATCTGGTGGAAACTCAAACTGTTTCATTTCATCTAGCTTGTTAAGCAAACTATTTTTTAAAATAAGATTGTTTTGGACTTCTTTTAGCGTATTCAAAAATAAATTTATTAGTTTTAAAGAAAGAGTTTCATGCAATTCAATTTTTTTTGAGAGTTCAGAAACAATTGTTATTAGTTCATTGAAAAAGTCTTTTGGTTTTACATTATCTAAAACTGCACTAACATATTCTTTGCATATTTGCTCTTTCCACCTTGTAGGAGAATGTTTTAATATATTCAATACAATTTCAGAATATTCAATTTTCTTATTTGTCATTTGTCTTTTATGCTTTGCCTAAAATTAAGCTTCTTTTACCTTTTGAAAATTGGTTAGTGCATCGGTTGTTTTGTGTATTGTTTCCTGTTCAAAACCTGCCAAATAACTTTGTGTTGTTTTCATGCTGCTATGCCCTAAAGCTTCGCTTATAAATTCGGTACTTGCTCCCGAATTTCTTAAAACAGTTGCAAAGCTGTGGCGGGCAAAATATGTAGTTACTTCTTTATTAAGCCCCAGTTCTTTTGCAATTCGCTTCATGTACTTATTAATGTTTTTGGTTACTTGCTGAATAGTTTTTCTTTCTGTTTCGGGTGTCATGCTTTTGTTTAAATGAGGGAAAATATACGTATAGGGATTAATTGAAAGTTGCCCCCACTTGCTTATTATTGCTTTTGCCTGTGGCTTTAATGAAACAGCAATTTTTTCACCATTGTTTTTGCTTCGCTTTGTTTTTGCTCTTTCATAAAACAGTACATTGCCCTGTATGTTTTTATGCTTTAAAAGACAAAGGTCTTTTACATTTAAGCCATTGCATAGGTAAATAAATATCCAGTAATCTTTTGCCATTTCAGCCATGCTTTTCGGTGCTGCTTCATAGTTAAATATTTTGCCTATTTCTTCAAGGGTTAAGGCTTTCTTTATGTTTTTACCTGTGGGTATAGAATACTTGTTTTTGCCCTCGCCAAAAGGGTAAAGGCTTTTATCTATATTTTGCCTGTTGTATATTGTTCTTAAGCTTCGCAAATAAATACCAACTGTTGTTTGGCTTTTATTATTGCTTTGCATCCAGTTTTCATATTTCTTTAGTAGGGCTGGAGTTATATCGGCAAACTTTAAATCTTTTTTAAAGCTTTCTAAACTACCCTTTGCACATTCATAACTTACGGCTGTACCAATTCGCTTTTCTTCTTTCAATTCATTAATGTATTTATCAATAGCAAAAGAAACACTATCTGTTGCATTTCTATTTTCAAAGTACATTTCTTCAAACTTGCTGAAAGTGAAAACTGGTAAATGTTCAATTATTTCAATTGCTTTTTTTTCAAATGCTTCAATACTATATTTTGTTTCCTTTTCGGTTTCAGTTAATCTTTTGCCAGTAATTGCCCTTTCAAATTCGGCAATAGTTAAGTTTTTGTTTGTTGAATAGTATTTCTGTTTTCTTTCAACTGTTATTCTAAGTTTTATCGGATATGTTTTATCGGCTTTTATTCTTCTTGTATCTTGAACGATTGAAGTTTTTACAGAAAGGTTTGCTTTTGCTGCCATAATGAATGTGTTTGTTTACTTATCAAATGTAATCATTTGCATACAATTTGCATACAATTTGCATAAACAAACGAATAATAACAATAAACAAACAGTACAATAAAACCTTTGAAACACTTTGTAGTATTGTGTTTTACTCATTTTATTAAATAGTTAATGATTGTTTGTTTTGTGGCAAATTTCTGACTGTTAATCAGAGGGTCTCTGGTTCAAGTCCAGATTCGGGAGCAAAACCTATCAGCAATGATAGGTTTTTTGTTTTATACCCATTACTACCATTGAGTTTCATAATTTCTCTAACTTTTATTGTTGTTCAATTTTGTTCGTTATTTAATGCCTTTTGTGACACTTATGTGCCACCTATATTGTTACTCAAACATCGTTTTTCCTTCACAAACCCCAAAAAGATACCCATTGCTGCGTAGAGGTAATACTTCTCTACTTCGTATTTTTAGTTTTTGAATAAGAAATTACTTTATGCTTAAATATATTGCTACTTTTTTATTTC
>JAGOUF010000042.1 GCA_018061385.1 Chitinophagaceae bacterium
CTATATTAGCTTTCAAAGCTTCTGCAGGTTCGGCTTTGTCTACAATAATTGCACTCAATGCATAAATTCCAAGACCACAATTAGCTATGAGTTCAGATCGTTTGTAAGCATCTACTAAATTACTGGTAGTTGCCTGAACATCGGAAGGTACCCCATAAGGTAAAATATTTTGTAACCCATCTAATAAACTAACTGATACTTTTATATTTGAAAGGTTGGTTAATGTAGATTGCTTTACAAATCCATAATTGTTGCTGTTGCTCCACTCATATGTAAAACGTAGTTGTAAATCGTGGTTTATTTCTTCAAATATTATTTTATTACCCCATTTATTTTGATATAGATTATTGGTTTTATTGTATCTGCCTTCATCTTTTATTGAGAAAGGTTCCCATATAAAATATTTATCCTCTTTTTCAATTTTTAAAATAGTTTTATTGCCTGTAATTTCTGCCGATTCTGTAATCTTATCATCTGTATAGTAAGGAAATAGTGCAAACTGTGCATTTTTTCTTCCAGCACTAATACCTCCATTGCTAGCAACAAAAAGCCAATGATTGCTGTCGCTTACAATGCTCATAAAAAAAGGTCTCATTGTATTTACATCAGCAATTTTATAAAAAATTTCGTTGTTTATAAGAACTGATGCTAGTTTGCTATCGTTTGGAAAATTTGGTTTCATTACCATAATAATTTAATGAATAGAACAGCAATGCATAAAGCATTTTGCTTTAAACATGGTACAATTAAGATTTGAAAAGAGTTGTGTTTAATAAATTATTTCTGCTTGTACACCCTTATGTAATCAACAAACATAGTTTGTGGAAATGGGGTACCCGATGTTGGGAAGCCCACATAATTGCCTCCAACTGCTAAGTTTAGTAAAATGAAAAAAGGTTGATTGAAAACCCACTCTCCTTTTACTTTATCTTTTGTAATTCTGTGAAATAGAAAATTATCTACAAAAAAATCAATTTGATTTTCTGTCCACTCTACTGCATAAATATGATAATCTAAATTAAATCTGCCATTTGCCAAAGCATAAGATTTGCCAATTGAGTTACCCCCTGAGTAACTAGGGCCATGAATGGTGCTATAAGTAATATGCGACTCTTGCCCTTTTTGTTCTAGAATATCAATTTCACCACATTGTGGCCAAGAAACGGTTGTTATATTTTCGCCCATCATCCAAAAAGCTGGCCAAATACCGGGGCCTGTTGGAGTTTTAATTTTAGCTTCAAATCGGCCATACTTATGAGAAAATTTACCTTGTGTGGTTATTCTACCTGATGTATAATTAGAGCCAGAGAAAGCTTCTTGACGTGCAGTAATTTCAAGTATTCCACTACCATCTAATCTTACATTGTTTGTTCTGTTGGTATAAAATTGGTATTCGCCATTACCCCAGCCACCATCACCATTGCCAATATTAAAATTCCATTTTGTATTGTCTGGAGATGAATTTACAGCACCTGTAAATTCATCGCTCCAAACCAATTCCCAACTTTTTTCTGGTAAGGTTTGTATACCTTCTTTTTTACAACTTGAAAAAAGAAATGTAACAGTAGCCAACAAAAATATATTTAAGAAAAATCTATTATTTATTTGAATCTTTTTCGTTTGCATAAACTTATATTAAGTGTATTTAAATAGTTTGAAATATAAAATTGATTTAAACAATTTTTATCTCCAGAAATAAACATTGTCTACATACAATGACGTTCCATCTCCACCTTCTAAAATAATTTGAGCTAAATTAGATCTACTGGCTAAGCCCGGCATTGCCGAAAAAGGAATATCTATTGATTTCCAATTTTGTGACTCTAAGAATGGTGTTGTAAAAGTTGTTGTATGCCTAGTATCATCGCCTCCAAAAACACCATTTGGCCCAAAGTCAACCACAATTACTCTCAACTGCCTTCCAGCAGTTACGGTATTTGGGAAAAATACATCTAAATGTATGTTGGTCATAGTAGATGCGTTTACAGTTGGTGCACTAAATTCTATACCCACAAAGTTGAAATTTGTATAGTGCAAGACGTTGTTATTAGCAACAGAAAAATCACTTGATAGTGTTGTTTGAAAAGGTGCCCAATAGCCATTGTAATAATTCACAGGAACATTGGTATACGCATCTGAGAAAATAGAAATCACATTTGATTGTGGCCTTGTTGGTGTTGGAGCTTGTACAAAGCTACCTGCACAATTAATGGTTAAACTTCCTGTAGCTTGAACACCTCCTAATGTTGCTGTAATAATTGCTGAACCAGCACTTAAAGATGATACATTGCCGTTGGCATTTACGGTTGCAACAGCAGCATTTGAAGATTTAAATTCAAAATAAGCTCTGCTTAAATTTACGGATTGATTGATACCGTTTGGTAAGTTAAAAGTTGAAATCAATCCAGTTACATTCGTATTTACGCCAACAAATGTATTTACTGATACATTGCTACCATTCATAATGCCAGCCTGACCTTTTCCAATTGAACCTAGTTTTTCAAATTTCACTTCATCTATCCAAAAGGTATAACCTCTATCTGCAATTGGTGCAGATGCATAATACAATAAACCTCTTTCTGCAACTAATTTTGAAGCATCAGGTATTGGAATGATTACTTTTTTCCAGCCACTAGTTACTGGTAAATTGTTAATAGAAACTACGAATTTATTTTCACCTAAATCGTTACCAAAACCAATCTCATTTACAGTAATTGCTTGGTTAGCTTTTATGTAAAAGGTTAATGCATCAAAATCACTTAAATTTCTACCAGATTGACTAAAAAATACGCCACCTGCAAATGAACCTGTAGGTGTGTTTGCGTCAGGAACATCAAAACGCATCGACTGTCTTGAACCATTATAAGTATCGTTATTGTCTACTTTAAAGGCAGTTAACGATGAACCTGCAAATGCTGCATAATTCATATCACCTACAAAATCATCGATAAAAACATTGCCGTTTTTCGGAAAACTAATGTCTTGTAAACCACCAATATCTCTTTTTTTACATGCAACACTTAAAAGCATTACCCAACCTAAGAGGTTTAGTAAAATTGTTTTACTTGTTCTATTTTTCATACTAAAATTATTAATATTTTAAGAATAACTTATTGTCCTAAATTAATTTGAATATATGTTCTAAACTCCCATTCGTTACCATTTGGAAAACCAATTGCATTAGGGTCTGGCACCCAGTTCCCTGCTCCATCTAACATTTTAGTAGGCGAATAACGAGGAGAATATTTATCTAAAGTTCTGTAGGTTGCACGTAAACCAATTTTTGTTCCTGGCAATAAAAACCAATCAGGTTTTCCAACTTCTGTCGAAATATCTGCCATTAATTGCAATGGGAAAGTTAAGTTAAAATCTCTGTGGTAATCGAATGGCCCCCAATCGTTGAACTTAGCCATTGTTGAAAATTTTACTTTTTTGTAAATTGTTCTTATGTCTACTCCAAAGCGATTTATGGTTCTTGCATCGCTACCATTTGCTTGACCATTTCCTACATACATATTGGCAATTATACCAAACCCAGGATTTAGTTTAGAAACAATTCGAGTATGTGCTTCCCATAAATCTTGAGCAGGTGCTGAACCTGGGAAAACAAAGGTAGTTCTACCATTTCCAAATATACCAATTGCAGCATCTTGAATAGTTGGTAAATGACGAAAAACAAAACCGCCACTGATAGCAAACTTTGCATCTTCTGTTCTATCATTATCCCACTCATACATCCAAGTTGCAGGTGTTGGATCATAAGTTAGTAATAACTCAGCACCTATCGTTTCTCTGTTTGAACGAACAGAAAAAGGATCATCTAAAATATTTCTTGGACGTGCAGGAGCAACAACGGTTCCTGGTATTGGACCTTCAATTGGTTTTTGATATAAAAAGTTAGGGGCAATTTGAAATTTACCAGCATTAACAGTAAAACCACTTAATACATTGAACATATTGCCACTTCCAATGTCTTTCAATTTCCATCCAGTAAAAGTTTTTGTTTGGTCGAAACCTCCATTTGCTACCAAGCCCATATAAGATGTTAAGCCATACCATTGTACTGCACCAGTAGTAAAAGTAAGTTTAACCTTTCCGCCAAAATTGTCTTTACTTCTAATAACATCTTGATAAACTTTACCTTCTCTTTCTAACTGAAATTCTCTTCCGTTTAATGGCTGACCTGCCCATAAACCTCCAATTTCAATTCCAAAATTGTCAAACTTTCTTGCAATACTCAAAGCAACTTTTCTAGTTTTTGGCATTGGTATAGCAAATGAACTTTGTAGTCCGCTACGTTGTGTTAAATCCTCGTGTACTATAGCACTAACATTAAACTTTGCAATTTGTGTATTGTATTTTGCTAAGAAAGCCGGGTTAGCACCCCACCAAAGTTCGGGTCCAAAAGCTACCTTTAAACCTTTCAAAGCTTTTTTACCTTCTATTTCAAAACCAAATGGAGCCTCACCATTATAGATATCTATATTAGGTCCATAATTGGCTTCTTGATAAAGATTAAAGAAATCTCCTTCATAAGCCCAATGGTAATGGCCAGTTCTATAAAAACCAGTAAGCTTAAAATCTTTTGCATCCCACTTATAACTTGCTCTATACAATTGAACTCGATTGTTTGAATTCATAGTTACAGGTCCGTTATCTGTATTTACAGTTATTTTTCTGCCTCTATTTTCATAAAAAACTTCATCTATTGGATTTTCTGCAACATTACCCAAAATATTAAATTGAACATTCGCAGTAACATTTGGTGCAGGCTTTGCTGTAATACCAATGTTAAAAGATTGCATTTGATCGAAACCTAACCTATTTGGATATCCATTTTGTAGTGGAGGTTCAGTAGATTGTGGAGTAGTTATTAAACTGCCACCTGTACTAAAAGTAGAGAAGTTTGCCTGTAAATCGCTTAAGTACAAATTGCCTTTTGATTCTGCTTGTAAAGCAGCTTTATCACCTCTTGCCAAAAGCACTGCATCGGTAATTTGAATATTATCTATATAATTAATATTCTCTTTTTTTGCTGTGTAAGGATTAAATTGATGCACTTGCTTTAAAGCATAATATGCGGCACGAGGATATAAATCGTAAGTTCCATTTTCGCTGGTTTTTCCTTTTGCACAAATGCCAAACCACTCTTCATTCATGTTGTTTTCGCCTCTTACAAAGTCATTCGTATAACCTCCGTTTGCCCAAGATGCTGTAACATCATGCTCCTCTAAATTTGTAGTTTGCCCAGTTTTCCACCAACCATCACTAAACTGAAAAGTAAAACCACCTAAACTATTGTTGTTTTTACCCATTCCACTAGCATTGACATAAATTTCTTTCCAATTGCTAATTAATATTTTTGCTTGATATTCTTGATCTTCTTTGTTGGCTTGAGTATTGTATGCATCGCTACCAAATTCTGAAAGAATAACTGGTTTGCCATATTCTTTTGCAACTCTATCGTACAAATCGGTAAAAGTAGATCCTCGATAAACATTGATTCCAAGTATGTCTACATCTTTACACTCTTTTGCAATAATATCTAAAAACAATAAATCTCCATTACAAATAGAAACAGGATGAGTAGCATCTAAAGCCTTCATTTCTTTTGCAGCATCATTAAACAATTTATACAGGAAAACTGCATCTTTTGTAGAGTTTCTATCTTGTAACGGAATATTTTCAGTTTCTGCACCACGCCAAAAAAGTCCATAATTATTTTCATTTCCCAAAAGAAATAAAAGTAAACCTGGCGTGTTTTTATACTGGCTTACCATTTCTTTGGTTTCTTTCAACAACAACTCTCTTACAGATGGATTAGAATAATCTGTATTGGCCTCCCAACGACCTTTAATAGAAAGACCATATCTGCCAAATGAATGGTTGAGCATGGTATAAATACCATAGTTCTCAAAAATGTATTTAATCCATTTAGCTGGAACTCCGGTATACTGACGAATGGTATTAACACCCATATTTTTTAACATGGACATTTCTTTGTCTAAAGCTCTTTTAATGAGATCGTCGGACTGATTCCATAAACTATAGTTGTAGTTTGTTCCAATTGGGAAGTAATCCCAATTTATTCCGTTAATGAAAAAATCTTTATCATTGACCGATAATTTCATTCCATTATTGGTATTTTTTACTAAAACTTGGGCCGAAAGCCCTGAAACAAAAACAAATAGTGCAAGGACACTAAATAACTTTTTCATAAAGCATTTTTTGGTTAAACAATCGTATTTTGCTTGTATTTGCTAAAAGAAGTTCACACAATTAGTTGTTATAACAAACGTTTTCATTGTGTCAATCAGACGCAATATATTGAATTATATTTCACAGAACCAAAAAAAATTTATTTTTTTGAACATTATTATCGAAATGATTGAAACTAAAATACCCAAAAACGAGCGTTTAGATGCCTTAATAAAGGTTGGAGAACATGGATTTTTACCATCGGTATCTGTAGACTGTGTAATTTTTGGTTTTCATGAAGGAGAGTTAAAAGTTTTATTAATAAAACATAGATACAGAGATATGTGGTCTCTGCCAGGTGGTTTTGTGAGTAAAGATGAACCTTGCGATGCAGCTGCCTACAGAGTATTGAAAGATAGAACTGGTTTAAATGATGTTTTCTTGCAACAATTTCATGTTTTTGGAGATACAGAAAGATATTCAAAAGAATTTCATTTAGAAGATTTATTGAATGATGGTTTAACTGTAGATGATCAACATTGGCTTATTCAAAGATTTGTAACAGTTGGGTACTATGCCTTAGTAGATTTTTTAGAAGTGCAACAAAATACCGAATCGCTTACCGAAAATTATGCTTGGTGGGAATTAAGTAATTTACCAGAGTTTATTTTAGATCACAAGAAAATTTTAGATAAAGCTTTAGCAGCATTACGTATACAATTGCGTTATCAGCCCATAGGATATAATTTATTGCCTGTAAAATTTACAATGCCCGAACTTCAAAAATTGTATGAAACCATTTTAGGAATTAAGTTAGATAGAAGAAACTTTCAACGAAAAATACTTGGCTACAATATTTTAGATAAACTAGATGAGACTAAAAAAGGGGTTCCACATAAATCGCCTAATTATTATCAATTTAATTTGCTTAAATACCGAAAAGCTTTAGAAGAAGGTTTAAGCAATGGCTGGTAAACCCTATTTAGCCAAAATTTTAATTACTTCAGCTACTGCCATTTTGTTCAAAAAATGTACATATCAATTACATTAAATAAATTTAATAAGACCCTCCAAATCTTGAAATATTATAAATCATTCATCTGCTTTTTTTGATTGAACTTGTAACATTTTAATTTAACAATCGTATAGTGAATACTTTATTCAATATACATAATCATTCTTTGAATGATGAAACCGTTTTATTAAAATTATAACATGAAAATATATTTTTTACCTTTCTTAATTCTGGTTTTCTTATTGGTTTTAGTCTACCCATTTTTTCTCAAAAAATTTACTACACATTTTAAAGTTTACAATTGTTCTGCTTCAAATCTTTCTAGACAACAGTACAATTGTGACAATGAAAAAAATCCAACCATCTATGGATGGGAAGTAAAATTGGCTTTTTAAATTCTATGGTATTTTTCCACAACATGAAGCAGTTTTTCAACTTAGTTAAAAAAAACAATTCTCATTGATTTGCTACTACTATATTCACAGCCCAAATAATGATGGTGCATGTTGCATTTTAACAATATCAAAGAACTCTTAAACTTATTAGCAAGAACAAAAGAATTGCTAACAGAAATGTTTGAAAAGCGAAAATCTTTTGCTTACAAATATGAAATGGCATTAGAACTTGCCGATGAAGAAGTTGTTGAAATATTAATTGCAAAAGGTGTTTTAAGGCAAAGTGGTGCTTATATTGAATTGGATGAACAATACCTTGGCTTTTTTGAACAAATTTTAGAAGTAAATGAAGAAATTAATACTGCTTACATTCAAGAAAATATTGGGCAAGTAAAACAAAACATCAACTTTTATTTACAAGAAAACAATGAGCAAAGAAAATACAGCTATTTAAAGCAAGTAAAATCGGCCATGCGTAAAATTGGTAGAATTACTTTACGCAACATAATAGACCTAAATAGAAATATTGAAAATGCTTTTAAAAGTGAACCCAATTATAAAATAAAAATTGTTCGTTTAGAAAGTTTCGATCAAAAAAGAAAAGATATACAACAACTCATTGAACAAACCGAAAGAATGATTTTGGGCGAAGAAGAACAAACCTTCTTTAAAACTGCAATGGACGATGAGTTGAAATACATTACTTCTCAACTTAGATTAAAACTTACAGAAGCCAGACATAATTTAATTGAAACGCAAAAACAAGTAATTGAGTTTTTAAACCAAGTGAAATTTCAAAGTAGATTGGTTGAAAAAATTAAGCAAGTAAAATATTTAAAAGATCAATTTGAGTTAAAAGCTAAAACCAATTTGGTTGAAGTATTACAAAAAAGCAATGCTGTAAATTTTGAATCGAAACCTGCTTATCCTTTGCGTTTGTCTTTAGACAATTTACAAACCGATGAAGCCAGAAATAGCATTGAAAAAGTTGCTTTAAAATTAAAGCAAGGTAAACGAAATGCTTTACCAGTTGCTGAAGGCATTTCTGACGCTTATTTACAAACAGAAACAGAAGAAGAAATTTTTATTAACCTTCAAGCCATGAGAAATGGTTTTGCGGCTTCTAATAAAAACTTGTACCAGTTTGTTATGGAATACAATTATCCAAGAACAGTTTTGTTGGATGAAAAGTTGACCATATTTTGTCAGCTAGTTTCCATGTACGAGTTAGAGTTTTCTGTAACCGATGATTATGGTAAAGAAAACCAAATTGAATATGCAATGGTTTTTCCTGAATAAGGTTATTCATTTTTAATCAACACTTCTTGCTCCAATCCCTTTTTATATGTATGCAATAAATGTATTAAATGTTGTAGCACAACCTCAGGCATCTCTTGTTCTTTAGGTGCAGTAGATAGTTGATTATTGTATAAATTTCTATTGCCATTCGCTTGCATTAATTCAGCCAAATTAGAAGGAATAAAAAAAGAACCCCTTTCTTTCAGATGTTTTTTATACATGTGTAAGTAAATGCGAATGCCTTCAAAATCAAAATCGCCAAAGTGTAGATATTTGTTGGGAATAGATTTTAACCAATTCAACAAATCGGCATGTTGTGTTTGTGGATATCGAGCAACAAATAAAACATGTTGATTGTTAAATAAATAAGCTTGTTGATGAATGTATTTAAAGTTTTCAGCATTTTCAACTCCAACAATCACCACATTTTCATCGATTATAAAATTTTCAAAATCACTAATAAAAATAAAGCTGCCATTTAATGGTTCAACAACAAAAGGTTGTTGATTGAGTATTGTGTGAACCGGTGAAAATGTATTCACCAAAAACCCCTTAAAACTTCTTACTTTTTTAAGTTTACTTGATGAAGCAACTTTCACCAACGTAGATTTTCTGGTTGCTACATTGTATAATTCTTGAAGATATATTTCAACATTTTCAATTCCATATAAATTTGAAATATACTTTTCAAACAACTGTTTATCAGTTAAATATAGAATATATCTATTTTTTCCATTTCGTATTTGCTGTACTACTCCATCTTGTAAAGCTTTTCCAATTGCAGTTTGTTTTAGTGCAATACCACTGAGTTTTTCTCCATTCAACAATTGTAAAAACAATTTAGCAGCGGTAATAGATAGTTTCATTGTAGCAATATTATTTTCCGAAATACAAATTAAAGTAGACTATAAAGTGGTTGAGTTTTGAAGGTAATTAAT
>JAGOUF010000487.1 GCA_018061385.1 Chitinophagaceae bacterium
AATTTCCCTGAATAGTTTTTTGCTCAACAGGAACATTGGTAATTAAATTTAAAACACCAGCCAATGCATCGCTGCCATACATTAATGAAGCAGGGCCTTTTATAACTTCTGCTTTTTGCACACTATTGTCATCAATTTCAATTCCATGTTCATCGCCCCATTGTTGTCCTTCTTGCTTAATGCCATCATTAATCACAACAACTCTATTGTATCCTAAACCTCGTATAACGGGTTTTGAAATTGCTGGTCCAGTGCTTAAAGCTGAAAATCCTGGAACTTTTTTACCAATGGCATCAATAATATTGGTAGAAGTAATTTCTAACAATTCTGATTTTCTGAGAACAGAAACTGGTTGAGCAGATTGCTTTATTTTAATAGCCGAAGCAACACCAGTTACAGTAACTGCATCATGCTCGGCAACGGATTCTTGTAGTATAAATTTTCGTTGAACAGAGTTGCTTAAATCAATGGTTTCAATAATACTTGCAAAACCTAGATGACCTATTTCTACTAAATATTTTCCTGCAGTAAAGTTGGGTGTAACAAATGCCCCATCTTTTTTGCTTACTGCCGATACTTTAATATCGTGTATAAAAATGTAGGCTCCTTCAATTGGTTGATTTTGATGATCTACAATTGAACCTTTTAATAACACAAATTTGTTTTCGATTTTTTGATCTGCAAATTTTGTAGGATTTGTAAAACTTGCTTGTGCTAAAACAGTGAATTGAATTGACAGAAAGAGGAAAAATAAAATAAACTTCATGACTTATTATTTGATACTATGTTGCAAAAATAATAAAAGGAACTATATAAATACAACAATGTTGCAAATAATTTCTAAACAAAGTAATGAATATTAAGAAAATGAATGAACATGCAGCAAATGTAATCTTCCATTGTCTTATATTTATAGGGCAAAAATGTTCCCAAAATGATAGAACAATCTTTAATTGTTGGATGCTTAGAAAAAGATGCTGCAGCTCAACGAGAGTTGTACAATCGATTTAGCCCCAAAATGCTAAGTGTATGTTATCGATTTGCACACAATAGGGAAGATGCTGAAGACATGCTTCAGGAAGGATTTATAAAAGTATTTACTCAAATACACACTTTTCAAAATAAAGGAGTTTTTGAAGGCTGGATAAGAAGAATCATTGTACACACTTGTATTAACTTTTTAAAGAAACATAAAAAATTTAGCGACACTTTAGAGTTAGATTATGCCAATACAATTTATGTAAAAGAAGAAAGTTTGCCTAGTTTAATGCAAGCAAAACAAGTTGTAGAATCAATAAGATTGTTGCCAATTGGATATAGAACTGTATTGAATTTATATGCTATTGAAGGTTATAGCCATAAAGAAATTGGTGAAATGTTAGACATACAAGAAAGTACAAGTAGAAGTCAATTTACAAGGGCTAAAGTAATGTTAGAACAAGTGCTTATTAAGAAAAGAATTATTAGTAACCCTAAAGACGATTTTGGTTGGACAGCCAGTTTAAATAAATTATAGCTACTAACTTACCATGAAAGACCATTTTAACGATATTGAATTTAATCAATTTTTACAAAACGAAACAGAGAAACATAAAATGTTTCCATCTGATAAGATTTGGAGAAATATACAGCAGGAAATGCATGGCAAAAAGAAGTGGCCAGCATTAACTGTAATTGCATTTTTAATAATTACTGCGTTAACAGTTTCTACCATTGTTTATGATCATCCATCAAAACCATCATTTCAAACCGTTTCTATAGCAGCACTTTCAGAGAACAGAAATTCAATTCCAAAGAGTATAACAACTCAACGCTCTAATTCTTCAAAAGACAACACTAGAAGCAACATTAGAGAAGATAAAGAAACTAGTAAGCATCAAGCGATGCTGATTAATTCAATTGTTAACAAAGATTTAGTTGATTTAAATATACCTGCAACTACACAAACTCCAGAAGTTAATGTGTTGCCTGTAGTAATTACTGAAAAAGAATTGACTGTAGCTCAAAACATCAATAAAAAAGAGGGCGTTAAAAAAGAAATTACTATAAATGATGATGCAAACATTTCTGCCATAAATATATCATCCAACCAAAATCAAGTAGCTATTGTTCAAAAAAGTAGCACTAACAATACTAATAATTTAGTTAAAGAAAATACATATACAAAGTCTTCAAATTTTGCATTGTTGAATAATTTGCAAAACAGCAATCCTTTACTTAATCAAGAAACTGAGTCAGATATTTTTGTAAACGAATTTGGTTATGCTAGTAAAATACCAGTAGTTGCAAAACGTAAAAAAACAAGATTTGAGTTACAATTTTATGCAACACCAAGTGTTAGTTATAGGAAATTGGTAGATGATAAAACTCGAAACAAATTTGATCCATCAGGAGCAGCAAATGGACCTTTTTCTCCAAGATATTCAGTTGATGTAAATGACGTTGTACGCCACAAACCAGCAATGGGTACAGAAATTGGGTTGGGCATTTTGTATAAAATAAATCATCGTTTAAAGTTAAAAACTGGCTTACAATATAATGTACGTAAATACTATATTGATACTTACAAAAGTGGCTTAAACATTGCAAGCATTGCAATTATTAGAAACAATGGATTGGATACAATTAATCAGTTTTCTACTTTAAGTGCAAACAATGGTTATGCTGAATCACAAATAAATAGTAAGCTTTTACAAAA
>JAGOUF010000488.1 GCA_018061385.1 Chitinophagaceae bacterium
AATGTAAATTATGAGCCAGAAAATCATCAGTTGATGGTGAACTTGCGTCAGGAGAAAGTAGATAAAATTGCTCAATACATTCCAGATCAACAATTAGATAGTGGCCCAGAAAAAGGTAAAGTTTTAGTATTGGGTTGGGGCAGTACTTATGGTGCTATTAAAAGTGCAGTTTTAGAATTACAAGCACAAGGCCATGCAGTAAGCCATGCCCACATTCGTTATGTTCGTCCATTTCCTAAAAACTTAGGCGATATCATTAAAAATTTCGATCAAGTATTAATTCCCGAAATTAACAACGGACAATTGATTAAAATTATTCGTGATGTATATATGGTAGATGCAAAAGGCTACAACAAAGTAATGGGTATACCAATTTATAAAAGTGAATTGATAGATGTAATTACAAAAATGTTATAGTACAACTGCATCTCTTAAAATTTATTTCTTAAAAATCTCTGCGTTAACATGCAGAGATTTTTTTATTTTTAATCATGGATATTGAACAGTTAAGAAATTATGTTATTGGCAAACCCAATGTAGAAGAATCTTTTCCTTTTGGAGATGATACATTGGTTTTTAAAGTAAACAACAAAATATTTCTATTGTTAGGGCTAGACAATCAACCTTTACAATTTAATGTGAAATGCAATCCAGATAAGGCTATTGAGTTAAGAGAAGAATTTCCTGATACCGTTTTACCGGGCTATCACATGAACAAAAAACATTGGAATACCATTGTTGTAAATGGTAATTTATTAAACGAACAGTTAAAAGAAATGATTGACCATTCTTATAATTTGGTGAGTGGTAAAAAATAATTTTTCAATTTTTTACACCAATTTTCAGTAATACAACTTGCAGGTTTCACCATTTTTTATTGTTTTAAATAATTTTTCTATCCAATTATTTAAAACAATTAATACAATTTGTTACCCTATTTTTATTAAGACAACTGCTTGCTTAACAGCAAATTAGTTCATTCAAAAAAAGTTTTGATTGAATAGAAAATTACTACTTCATCAAATAAATATTTTTAAGTTTTAAAAAGAATGGCAAGGCTTTTGCGAAATGCAACTAAAACTTATAATATGAAAAATAAAATATTTCTTCTAGCATTACTCTTTGCAGTAACCACCAATGCAAAGGCTCAATACCTAAAACTTGGAATTAATTTTGCCAACATAACTACCACCAACGATGGAGATATTGACAACAGTAAAATTTTAACTGGTTTTCAAATAGGCTTTACTGGAGATGCCAAGTTAGGTGGGCCACTGTATCTCCAATCTGGCATCTTGTTTAATTCTAAAGGTGCTAAAACACAATCGGGAAATGCCAATAGTGGCAACTATTACAAAGCAACAAGTAACCCCATGTATCTTGAAGTTCCTTTAAATCTTGTATTTAAAACACCAACAAAAAATGCAAAACTATTTTTTGGTGCTGGCCCATATATAGCCATGGGAATTGCTGGAAAAAATAAAGTTGAAGGCAGATTTGGTGGTATTGCTTTTAGCAGCAATGAAAACATTAAATGGGCCGATGATGATCCGTCTACCCTTAACTATGAAGAAGGTTCTGGCTATGGAATTGTGAGAAGATTTGATTATGGCTTTAATGCACTTGCTGGTATAGAAACCAAAGATTTTCAGCTTGGCATAAATTACGGATTGGGCTTGGCAAAATTACAAAGTGGTAGCAATAGCAGTGCTGATGATAAAAATAAACATCGTGTTTTTAGTATAACAATGGCTTTTAAATTATAAACAACTTTTACTTTTCGTATATAAAAAAATAGTAGCTAATTATGGCTACTATTTTTTTTATATGCTGAGTAATGAACAAAACGTACAAGTGTGCGACGCCGAGAACGCTGATTTATTTTTTGCTGTTGGGTACAAAAATTAACTCTTCAATTCTTTTGCATAATATTTACACTCTCTAGTTAACCCACAAATAGTACATTTTGGGCTACGTGCAGTACAAGTGTAACGTCCATGTAATATTAGCCAATGATGGGCTTTATGCACCAACTCTGCTGGAATATTTTTAATCAATTCTTTTTCTACAGCCAAAGGTGTTGTTGCTGTTAAAGGTACTAGACCCAAACGTTTGCTTACTCGATTTACGTGTGTATCAACTGCCATATTGGGTTGTTCATCTACAACGCTGGTAATTACATTGGCTGTTTTACGACCAACACCTGGCAATTGCACCAACTCATCAACAGTCATTGGAATTTCTCCATTAAACTCTTCAAGCAACATATTGGCCATTCCAATTAAATGTTTGGTTTTGTTGTTTGGGTAAGAAATGCTTTTTATCAATGGAAACAATTCATCGAAAGTGGCTTTTGCCATTTCTTTTGGCGATGGATATTCTTTAAAAATTGCTGGGGTAGTAAGGTTTACACGTTTATCGGTGCATTGGGCCGATAAAATTACTGCTACCAATAATTGAAAAGGATTGTCGTACAGCAGTTCTGTTTCTGTAACTGGAACATGCTCTTGAAAGTAGTCAATAACAAACCGGTATCTTTCTTTCTTTGTCATAGTTTTTGTATAACGCAGAAATAAAGATACCGGTTCAAATTAATTTTTGCGGTTTGCAACCAATTTTTGTTAGACAGATGTTACAACATCTGTAGATTTTGCATAGTTAAGAATGGCATTAACACTGCTAGTTCTTGGCGAT
>JAGOUF010000043.1 GCA_018061385.1 Chitinophagaceae bacterium
TACTTAAAATAGTTGGTAAAATTTGTTCCTCATTCTCTGCAACTAAAATAAATAAAGTATTGGGTGGCGGCTCTTCAATAAGCTTTAATAGTTTATTTCCTTCTTTTCCTAAATATTCGGGCATCCAAAGTAATAATATTTTATGCCCAGCTTCAAAGCTTTTAAGGCTTAGTTTTCGCATTATATCGTTGCACTCTTCAGCAGTAATATTTCCTTGTTTATTTTCAGCTCCAATCATTTGTAACCAATCGTACACGTTGCCATATGGAAACTGTTTGATGAACTCTCTAAACTGAGTTATAAAGTCTGAACTAGTTGGTTTTTCTCCTGCTTTTTTTGTAATTACAGGAAAGGTAAAATGCAAATCGGGATGTACCAATTGATTGGCTTTTTGGTACGATTCTACTTCTTCTAAATTATCTGGATGAATAAACTTAGGACCGCTATTTAATGCACTCATTCCTCCAAACAAATCTTCTACAACTGGTGCTTCTGGTGGCTGACAAACTACAAATTGTGCAAATGCTAAAGCCAATGGCAAAGCCCCACTGCCAGCTTTCCCTAAAAAAAGTAGAGCATGAGACAAACGATTTTGCTCCACCATTTCGGTGAGGTGTTGTTTTACTGCATGTTGACCAATAACATCTTTAAATAGCATAAGAAAGCGAAGATAACAGCAATTTATTTTACCACAGAGGTAAGAAGAATAGAGAGTTTCACGGAGAAGATATTGAACATTAATTATTTTCTGTGAAGCCCTAAACACCTGTATTCTGTGGTAAGATATTTATTAGGTTATGGAAAAATTTCAGCATACTGTTTTAAACAAAAGGGCTGCATCAATATATTTGATGCAGCCCTTTTGCGTATGTACAATAAGTAATTATTAATTTTTAATCATTGTTTTACTTGTTCTGTTACCATCGGCATCTAAAAGAGTTACCACATAGTTTCCTTTCTTCAATTTACTAACATCAATACTACTTTGCGTTGTGTTAGCTTTAACAGGAATACTCATCACATTTTTACCATCAATTGTATTAATACTAATATTTGCATCTACTATTAACTTAGTGTATGAAAGTATTAAATTGTTCTGTACTGGATTTGGAAATACTTGAAATCCAATAGATCTTTTTGGTGATACAGCAACAACATTGCTATAAGTAATTTTACCGTCGTTAGTCACAAATTTTACTCTGTAGTAAGTGGTAACAGTTAAAACAGTATTGTCATTCATCTCATAATTATTTCTATTAGATGCAATAACATTACCAAAACTTGTAAAATCTCTTCCATTAGAGCTTTTTTCAGCAACATAGTTTACTACATCATAATCGCCATTTACTACCCAAAATACTTTTGCTGTACCATCGTCGTTTTTAGCAGCATTAAAAGCCAATAATCTAATAGGCAAAGCTGATGAACTAGGCACCATTTGTATTCCTCTAAATGCAGTGTTTGTAGGAGCAGCAAGAACAGTAACTGGGATAGCTGAAGGTGACCCATTATAACCTGTTGCATCTACAAAGTTATGTATAGGTGAGTTGCCAGAAACTGCATATATAGTAACTGTTGAACCTGAAGTAGAGGCTGTCATACCTCTATAAGTTACACCAGTATTAAAAATGCCAACAGAATCCCAATTATTGGTTGTAGTATTTAAACAATACTTTCTTATACCGCTTGGTGCAGCATCGCTCGAAAAATACATAGTATTGAAACCAGCAGGTCCGCCTGGTAAATTGGTAAAATAAACATTATTAGCTGTAATTGAAGTAGGAACGCCAGGAAATTGAACCATGGTTTGATTAGCAGTTGTTGGAAAGCCAGCAATTCGACCAACTCTTACAGCACCAGAACCTGTGCCAACAATTAAATCTCCGCCCCAAGCTTGTATAGTTCTATTATTTGTTACAGTAGTACTAACAGTAATAGAAGTATCATTTAATGTACCAGTGCTGCCATAAGGTACATAACGAACACCAAGATTGCTTCCAACTAAATAAAACTGATTACCATCATTACTTGCTGCACCTCTTGCATTTCCAGTAGATTTGGGTATATCTACAAGCGTTTTTGTGTCCCAAGTTCCATTCATTGCAACTCTGCAAAGTGTTCTATGTACACCAACAGCACCAGAAATGGTTGCAATACCAGTATCAGAATTATACCCTGGTAAAACAAAATATTGACCGTTGGCCGATAAAGTCATATTAGCATCATTAGAGGAACTCCCTTGTGTTGTTATTCTGTTATTGCCACTTGTAGCCATAGCTGTGGTATAAGGCAACTCAATAGTTTGAACAATTGTTCCAGATGTTGTTATCTCTATCAGTTTAATTACCTGAGATCGATTGGACAATGGTTGTGCACCACTACCTACTTGTACAACTACAAGGTTGCCAGGTATAAATGGGGTTTGTGCAAATGCAGTGATTGTAATTAATACAAAAAAGGAGAGTAAAATTTTTTTCATATTGTAAAATAATTTATTGGACAAATATATGAAACTAATTTGCTAAAAAAAGTAATCAGAAATTGATGCAGTATAAAACCTTTTAATCCTCATTAAGGAAACAATACTTTACTTTGAAAACTGTGCAGTTTGGTGGAATACCATATACTAAACCACGTAAATAATTATAATCAATTGATTAGCTTGATTATCGCAACGTTGCATTGGCTTAATTTATTCCTCAAAATGAATTATTTGGACTCATTTCGATAAGATAATCAATAGTGAAAGTTGGTTGCTTAAAAGTGTTTACGGTAGTAGCACTAAAAATTTCATCAATCAATTTTAATTCTTTACACACATTACGTAAACCAACTTCATCTTTCTTAACATACCAATGATAAGTGACCCTGTAGCCTTATATTTTATTTTAAAGAATTTAAAAAGTAAGAATTGAAATTTTACAGTTGCTTTTCTTTAAACTTGGCAATGAAGCTTTTACTATAATCGCTTAAAATTAATTTACCGCTGATGGCTGCTCTTTCTTTGAGTAGTTGGTCCCAATGTTCAGTGCCTTTCCAGAAAATTTTCTTCAATTCTTTCATGGCTTCGGGGCTACTTTTTGCAAGCGTATTCGATAATCGAGCAATACTATCATCCATTCCTGCAACATCGCTATGCAGTTCGGTAAATAAACCTTTTTTTCTTGCCCAGTCGGCTGGTCGCCATTTTGTAGCATCGATGGAAAGTTGAGAGAATGCACTAAGACCTAATTTTCTTTCAACTGCAGGCCCAACTACAAAAGGACCAATACCAACCGCCAACTCACTCAATTTAATTTCAGCCCCTTCACTTGCAATGGCATAATCAGCAGCTGCTGCAAGACCTACACCACCACCCACACACTTACCTTGAATTCTTGCAATAATTAATTGTGGGGCTTTACGCATGGCATTAATTACATTGGCAAATCCGCTGAAAAATTTTAAGCCTTGTTCTTCGGTTTGTATAGCAGCCAATTCGTCGAAGCTTGCACCACTGCAAAAAATTTTGTCGCCTGCACTTTTTAAGATGATGACTTTGGTTGCTGGGTTCAATCCTTCTGAATGAATAGTGGTTGCCAATTCGTTCAAAATTTTTCCAGGTAAAGAATTGCTTTGTGGATGATGAAATTCTATTGTTACAATTCCATGTTCACGTTCTACATTTACATAGCCTTGTTTTATTTGTTCTATCATAAGAAATTTTTTAGCTAAGAGTTTGAAAGAGGAAACGAGGTTAAAGGAGAAAAGCAAAAACTATTCTAGACCTTTATTATTAAACACTCTGTGAATACCTTCTTTCATTAAATTGGTTTTAAAGTTTAATAATATACCATGTTTTAAGTTGAGCAATTTTAAATAAGTGTTCAATTGTTTAAAATGAACAGGATGCATATCGTACACACATTTAATTTCTACAATTACTCTTTCGTCTATCAGTAAATCTAATTTGTATGCATTTTCTATTCGTAATTCTTCATAACTAATTGGTAAAATCAATTGCCTGTGTACTTCTACGTTTTTTCTATACAATTCATACACCATACATTCTTCATACACTTTTTCGTAACAACCTGGTCCAATGGCGTTATGTACTTTTATAGCTGATTCAATTATAATTCCAGTGAGTGTATTAATTTCCATAGTTTAATTTAATACTATTTGTTTAACCACAAAACTATCAAATCCTTTTTCTTTCACTCTTTTTCACACCTTCAATCTCTTTTCCTCCTTCACTCTTTTAATCTCTTAGCTACTCTTCTTCCTCTCCACCATTGTTAATATTGTTGCAATACCTGTTAACTCATTTGTTTCATCAATCATTTCAACCAGCCATTTTACAATACCTTTTGGAATATCGGTTGGTTCTTTTTGTTCTTGAATAATTTTTTCTTTGCAGGTAAAACGAATATGAATCTCTGATCCTGGATATACTGGCTTTGTAAATCTCAAATCATCAATGCCATAATTTAACAGTACAGGATTTTTTTTATAGCCATCTACAAATAACCCAGCAGCAATGCTCATAATAAAATAACCATGAGCTACTTGCTGCTCAAACATTGTGCCTGTAAAATCAGTATCGGTTTTATGTGCATAAAAATGATCCCCACTTAAATCTGCAAAACGATTGATGTCTTCTGTTGTAATTAATCTTTTTTCTGTTATTAATTGATCGCCAATTTTCAATTCTTCGAAATATTTTGTAAAAGGATGAATGCCATCGGCAGTTCCTTTTGCTCCTGGTTGATATACTTGACTAATGGCTGTAATCATATCAGGACTTCCTTGTACTGCTAAACGTTGCATATAATGTTTTATACCACGTAAACCACCCATTTCTTCTCCACCACCAGCACGTCCTGGACCACCATGAACCAACAATGGCAATGGACTTCCATGACCTGTACTTTCTTTGGCACAATCACTGTTTAACACTAAAATTCTACCATGATATGCACCTGCACCCAAGACGTATTCTTGAGCATTTTTAGCAGAAGTAGTTACAATTGAACTTACCAATGAGCCTTTACCCATTTTAGAAAGTTCAATTGCTTCCTCCATGTTTTTATAAGGCATTAATGTACTTACAGGTCCAAAAGCTTCTACATCGTGAACTTCACTTGACGTAAGTGGGTTTTCGTTCAACAATAATATGGGGCTAATAAATGCACCTATATTTTTATCTGCATCTATAACATCAACACTCTCTAAACTTCCATAAATTAGTTTAGATGATGCCATTAATTTTTGTACTTGGCTTTTTACTTCATCTCTTTGTGTGTTACCTGCTAAACTACCCATTCTCACTTTTTCGTTCAAAGGATTCCCAATGGTTGTTTGAGCCAAAGCTTTTGTCAATGCAGCTTGAACTTCTTCTAATTTATTTTCAGGTACAAAAATTCTGCGAATGGCCGTACATTTTTGACCACATTTGGTAGTCATTTCTTTTCGTACTTCTTTAATAAAAATATCCCACTCAGGAGAAGAAGGAGTTACGTCATCTCCCAAAACAATACAATTTAATGAATCTGCTTCCATGGTAAATGGAACATTTTTCTCTAGTATTCTTTTTTGAGATTTTAGCATTAAACCTGTTGATGCACTACCTGTAAAAGTTATAACATCTTGGCTAGTTACAAAATCTAACATATTGCCTGCACTGCCACAAACCAATTGCAATGCACCTTCTGGAAGAATTTTTGATGCAATAATTTCGGCAACAACAGCTTCTGTTAAATAGGATGTAACTGTTGCAGGCTTTACAACACAAGGCATTCCTGCCAATAAATTCACAGCAATTTTTTCTAACATTCCCCAAACAGGAAAATTAAAAGCATTAATATGTATAGCAACTCCTTCTTTTGGCACCAATAAATGATGTCCCATAAAAGTGTTCATTTTACCTAAAGGATGATGCTCACCATCTAAACAAAAAGGTGTGTTGGGTAATTTTCTTCTTAACGATGCATTGGCAAATAAATTACCAATTCCACCTTCAATATCAACCCAACTATCGGCTTTTGTTGCACCAGTTTTATAGCTAATTGCATAAAATTTGTCTAAATGTTCACGTAAGTGTATAGCCAATGCTCTTAACATTAATCCACGTTCGTGAAAAGTCATTTTTCGCAATGCACTTCCACTTTTTCTAGCATAGTTCAATACATCTTCATAATTTATTCCTTTTGTACTAGCAGTTGCAATTGGTTCTCCAGTTACAGCATTGTATAAAAGTTGGCCATCGCCATCGCCAATAACTTGTTTGCCTAAAATATAGTTGTGAAGTTTTTGCATAAAATTTATTTGAAAAATTTAGAAATGTAGATGGAAAATTATTTCACATCAAAATCTACCACTACTTTTTCTGTAAGTGGATGGCTTTGGCAAGTAAGTATAAAACCTTGTTCTATTTCTTCTTGTTCTAAACCCCAATGAACATCCATTTGTACTTGACCTTCTAACAATTTTGCCTTGCAAGTGCAGCAAACGCCACCTTTACAGGCATAAGGTAAATCGGCACCTTGTTGTAAAGCCGCATCTAAAATATTCGTGCCACTATAGGGTAAATTAAAATCAAAACTTCTACCATCAACCGTGATTGAAATTTTACTTTTTGCAGTAGTATCGGTATTGATAGTAGTATGATTGTTGGTTTTTTTAGGAGCTGCGGCTGCAAATAATTCAAAATGAATTTTCTTTGAATCAATTTGCTGGGCAATTAAAAAATTCTTCACACAAAATATCATTTCTTCTGGGCCACAAATAAAAAATTCATCTGTTGTTGCATAGTTAATAAGGCCATTGAGTTGCTCTAGTTTTTGAGTATCTATTCTGCCATAGTTTATTGCTGCATCTGTTCTTTCTCTACTTAAAATATGTGTTAGTTGAAATCGTTGTAAAAATTTATTTTTAAGAGCTTCTAAAGCTTCTTTAAAAATAATTGAACTTACATTTTTGTTGCCATAGACTAATGTAAATTGGCTGTGAGGCTCAGTAAGTAAAGTGGTTTCTATAATGGATAAAATTGGAGTTATTCCACTACCTGCAGCAAAAGCCACATAATTTTTTTGATTGTTTTTATTAAGTGCAGTAAAGAACTTTCCTATTGGCGGCATTACATCTATTGTACTGCCAACTTTTAGTTTCGTATTTGCAAAAGTTGAAAACACACCTCCGTCAACCTGTTTAACTGCTATTCTATATTCATTGTTTAATGGAGATGAGCATAGTGAGTAAGAACGCCTTACGTCAACACCATCAATCATTGTTTTAAGTGTAAGACTTTGCCCTTGCACATATACAAATTGTTCTTTTAAATGTGCAGGTATATTAAATGAAATGGAAACACAATCTTTTGTTTCTTGCTGAATATCTTGAATAGTTAGTGCATGAAAATGTAGCAACATAAGGCAAGCAATCTATTTTAAGTGCGTTAATTAATTATGTACAATTGTACAGAAAGAGAAATTATTTTTTTAGTCCACCAACTAAAATGGCAATCATATTTTCTTCTAATTCGGGGCCATTAATTTTTTGTTTACTCCTATGCCAACTTTCTATTCCACTAATTGCATGTAGCATAATTAGTACAGCAGTTGTTGCGTCTATTTTTTTAATTTCTTTTTTCTTTATGCCTTCTTCTATAATGGCTGCAAAACGTTTTCGATAAGTACGACGTTGATTTTGAAAATTAGATAAATATGGCTCTGATAAATATTTCCATTCTCTATCACTTACAAAAACTTCTTCAAAATGTGTAACCATACCTTCAATATGAAAACGCAATAAGGTTTCTACTTTTTGCAAAGAGTTAGCAGTTTCTTGCGTTTCTAATTCATCTAATTTTTGATTGTACCTGTTAGCAACACTAAAACATATTTCGTGCAGCAACTCGTTTTTACTTTTAATATGGTTGTATAAGCTTGCAGCTTCTACACCAACTACTTCTGCCAACTCTCTCATGCTAGCAGCTTTAAACCCTTTTTCTTTAAAAAGAATTGCAGCCTTTTGTACAATTACATCTTTACGGCTGGCATTGTCTGAAGTTTTAATTCGTCCCATATGCACAAAAATACACTAACAAACGTTAGCGAAAAAGAAAGTTTTTGTTAGTTGGAAAAAAGTTCTTTAATCTTTGTTTTCCTTAAGAAAGTCTTTTATGCCTGAATAAATTTTTTCAGCTACTTTTTTATGAAATTTTGAATCGAGAATCTTTTTCTCATCTTCTTCGTTGCTTAAAAAGGCAACTTCTACCAAACAATTGGGAAAGTCTGTGATAGCATTGGGAGTAAAATTGAAATTGCCCACATTGCCAAATTCGTTCAAATCTAACTCTAACATTTTTTGTAAAATACTTACCGATAATGGCCTAAAACCAACATGTTTGTAATAAGTACTTACACCTTGTACTTCTTTTTTTGACGATGAGTTTAAATGAATACTAATAAACAATCTTGGCTTTTGTTCTTGCAAAAACAATACCCTGTCTTTGTTATCAATAGTTGTATCACTACTTCTTGTCATTATAACAGTGGCACCCTTTTTTATAAGAAGTTTTTCTAATGCCTTTGCAAAAAGTAACGTGTACTCTTTTTCTCTAATTTTTGTTGTAATACCACTTGCACCAGTATTTGTACCACCATGGCCAGCATCAATTGCAATTACCATATTACTGATTGAAAAACTTGTTGGTGGATGTTGCACTTTTATAGTAAGTGTTTTGTTTTTATAAGCAGCTGTATAACCCCAATGTTGTTGATGCGTTAAATCAATGGTAACTTGTATTACGTCGTCTTCTATTTGATTGAAATAAATGTTTTTAACTTCTTTTACATTTTGCAATTGCGTAATCCAATTGGTATTGCTTTGTACTCCATATAATTCCAGCATAATTTTATTTGGATTTGTTTCCATCCAAATTTTATAAGGCAACCTTTCATCCATGCTTATACTTACAATATCAAAACTATCTTCAACTCCTTTAACACTCCAAGAGTTGGTTAAATAAAAGGGTTTTAATTTTAATGCTGTATCGATTTTGGTATATGATTTTTCTAAAAAAGCGGTTCTGTTTTTAGCAAGCTGAATAATATAATTTGTTGCAGTAGAATCTACCACTTTTACTAAAATATTGGTATCAATATAATTCATTTTTGCACCACCCAATCTATCTTCTCCAAGCCCATAAGCCATCATGGGCAATTTGCCTGTAGTACGTAAGTAACGATATTTTTCTTGGGCTGCAGATACAATACATAAACAGGTAAATAAAATGATGCAGGCAATATTTCTCATGCCATGAAGATAAAAAGTTTTGAAATACAAATTTTTAATTCAGTAATGCAAAGATCTTGTTTAAAAAATAACTATCGTATTTGTACGATGAATATAATTATTCCTTTAGTTTTGTTTATCGTATTTAAACGATGAAAATTATGGCCATACATAAAACCGAAGAATTTGGACAGAAGGAACAAGACTTAGCAGCATTTGCAAAAGCAATGAGCCATCCTGCAAGAATTGCTATATTAAAAGTATTGGCTCAAAAAAATGAATGTATTTGTGGCGAAATTGTAGAAATATTGCCATTGGCACAAAGTACCGTGAGTCAACATTTAAAAGCTTTAAAAGAGGCCGACTTAATTAAAGGCACTGTAGATGGACCTAAAAGTTGTTACTGTATTAACTGGAAAGCATTTGAAAAATTTAATGATGCTTTCAGCAGTTTATTTAGCAAATTAAAAGAGCAAAATAAAAAAGCTTGTTGTTAAAACTTAAAATTAATTAACT
>JAGOUF010000044.1 GCA_018061385.1 Chitinophagaceae bacterium
CCATCTAACTGAGAAGTAGTAACACCTCTACTTAAATAGCTTGCATCTTGATAATTGGCATTGTTTACAGTGCTGTGTTCATTCTCATCTAACTGCAACCATAAGTAACTTAATACATCGGGTGAGTTGTTGTAGTAAGTTAACGTTTCACTACCTGTAAGCTTTAAATTGGTTTCATCTAAAGTACATTTAATGTCGTAGTCGCAACGTTGTTGCCAGTATTTGTTTCCTGGTGCACCACTAGCAGTTCTATACTCATTGGGCGTAGATAAAATAGTACCCAATTGTTCAAACTTGTTTCCGTGGTTTGACGTTGGATTGTTCATAATGTTTTGAGCTTGTACAGATACTGTACAAAACAACATTAGAACTACAATCAATTTTCTCATGTTAATTATAATTTAAAAAGGTAATCGTGTTAATGCCATTTCTAAAGCAATTCCAAATATAGCACCACTAGCAAATAAAATAAATTCTCGTTTGTTTTGCTTAAGAATATTTAAACAAATAAATATTATGATCAATACAATAAATACTACTAAAAGTTGGGCCAACTCTATACCAATATTGGCATACAACAAATTAAGTACTGCACTAAAACCTGTGCCTTCAAGTGCAACAAATTCTGTGGCAAATCCAAGCCCATGAATTAATCCAAAAAATAATGCAAAAAAGTATATTGGCGGAAACTTGCTTTTATTCTGTTGTTTTTTTACAAATAAATTGCTAATTGCAGTTACCAGTATTGTTACGGCAATTAAAAACTCTATCCAGTTTTTAGGCAAATTAATTACATTAAATACAGCAAGCGATAAGGTTATGCAATGCCCCAATGTAAATGCAGTTACCAAAACAAAAAGCTTTTTCCAATCTGCAAACTGATATCGCAGTGCCAATGCTGCCATAAATAAAATATGATCCAATGCTCCCCAATTGGCAATGTGATTAAACCCTAAACCAAGATATATTGAAAAACTGCTCATGTTAAAAAATACAAATTTTAGTTTTAGCAATAATTGGTTAATAAAAAACCAATGCTAGTTTATTTTGAAAATAATTAAGGATGTTTGTAGCATCAAAATAAAGTAGACAAATGGTAAATAGTGTATTTCAATGGTTAATGATTGGCTTTATGGCCGTGGTGCATCCGTTTTTTGTAAGTGTTATTGAACTGAACCACAATGCAACAAATAAAACTGTTGAAATAAGTGCAAGGGTTTTTACCGACGATTTTGAAGCCACTTTAAAAAAGTTTGGAAATACTAAAATTGATTTAACCAACCCAACAGATAAAACTAAACTAGACCAATTAATTGTTGCTTATGTACGCCAAAAACTAATTATAAATATTGATGGAAAAGCAACTGTACTCGAATATGTTGGTTATGAAATTAAAAAAGAAAGTGTTTGGATTTATTTTGAAATTGACCATATAGCTACCCTAAAAAAAATAGATGTTAACTGTAGTTTTTTATACGATTATGAAGCCAAACAAATAAATATTTTTCACGTAAAAGCTGGTGGGCAGGAGAAGAGTTATAAATTAGATTATCCTGCAAATGCAACTTCTTTTGTTTTTTAAAAAATTTCATTTGAGAAAAATCAACTCTTATACAAACAAATCTGCTGCAATTCCATCGGCTAAAAATTTGCCTTTTGCTGTTAGTATAATTGAGTTGTTGTGATTTTTTATGGTTTGATTTTTTATGAATTTTTCAGCCTCATTCAACAAGCATAGCATTTCTTTTTCTCCAAATTTTTGCTGAATATAATTAAGTGAAATACCTTCCATTGTACGTAAAGATGTCATTACATATTCATTCAATTGTTGTTCCTTCGTTAGCATTTCAATTTCAAAAGGAACAGTATTTTGCTCAATACTTTTCAAATACAAAGCATTGTTGGCAATATTCCATTGCCTAGAAATTCCATTAAAAGAATGTGCCGATGGCCCCAACCCTAAATATTGTTTGCCTTGCCAATAACTACTATTGTGTTTACTTCTAAAATTGGGTTTTGCAAAATTGCTAATTTCATAATGTTCATATTCTGCTGCATGCAATTTGTCTATCAATATTTCAAATTGAATTGCTTGCTTCTCAGCATCTACATTTTGTAATTTATTTTTTTCAATTAATTTTTCCAATGCAGTTTTAGGTTCTACTGTTAGTGCATAACATGAAATGTGTGGAATGTTTAACAACAAAGCAGTGTCAATATTTTTTATCCATTGTTCATTGCTTAATGTTGGTGTACCATAAATTAAATCAATGGTTAAATTACTAAAATGCTGTTGAATTAATAGTATACTTTCTATAGATTGTTGGCTGTTATGGGCTCTGTTCATCCATTGCAAATCTTCATCAGCAAAGCTTTGCGTTCCCATACTTAAACGATTGATACCTGCTTGTTTCCAGCTAATTAAATTGTCTTCTGTAATATCATCTGGATTGGTTTCTAATGTTATTTCAACAGTATCAACTACTACAAACAATTGTTTTATCTGAAGAATAATTTTTTCAATATCCGATGGTTTACATAAGCTAGGAGTTCCTCCACCAAAATAAATTGTTTCAACTTGTTCAGTTAAATAATTTTTATTTAAAGTAGCTTCAAGTACAATAGCATCAATCATTTCATTCATTTTAGAATGATTGCTACTAAAATGAAAATTACAATAGTGGCAAGCTTGTTTACAAAAAGGAATATGAATATAAATACCTGCCATGTAGTTAATTTAATTTAAAAAAATCTTAGTTTAAACAGTAGACAACCATTTTGTTGTTAAGTTTTAGTAATCTTGTTTTATTATAATGCAACAAAAAATTGTACAATATTTTTTACTACTGTTACTGTTTACTTTTTGCAGTAAAATTAACTCTGCTCAAAGTATTGGACTAAATATTTATTGTATTGATAAATCTTCCACTTTTATACAACAAGAACTAAAATTAAAAACGCAGTTTACTAGCCAAAATTTATGCATAGAATATGTGCAACAATTGCCCCAAATTTTACAAAGCAAAGGTTATATAAGTGCATCTGTGGATTCTTTTGCTGTAGGCAAAACAAGCAATACCATTTATTTATTTATTGGTGAAAAATATGTGTGGCAACATTTACAAGTTAACCCAAACGATTGGGTTTTACTTACACAAGCTGGTGTACAACAACAAAGTTTTGAAGCTTCCCCATTCAACCCTCAACAAGTAGAATTGGTGCAAGAAAAATTATTGAATTATTTTGAAACGGTGGGCTATCCATTTGCGTCAATACAGTTCGATAGTTTACAAATAACCAATCAGGAGGTAAATGCAAAACTCATTATTAACAAAGGCATTTTATATAAAATGGATAGCATACGCATTTTTGGAAATGCCAACATTAACAAAAGTTACTTGTATAAATATTTGAATTTGCCCATTGGTAGTGTTTACAACAATCAAAAATTAAGTAGCATAAATCAACGTTTGTTAGAGTTGCCTTTTTTGCAACAAAACCAACCTTGGCAATTGGCAATGTTGGGCAAAAGCTATTTGTTAGATATTTTTTTAGAGAATAAAAAAAGCAATCAGGTAGATGCTATTGTAGGCTTATTGCCCAACAACCAACAATTAGATGGAACTTTATTATTGACTGTTGATGCCAAAATTAAATTACAAAATACATTTGCAAAAGGAGAAACCATTGCACTAAACTGGCAACAAATTCAACCAAAATCACCAAGGTTAAATATTCAATTTATACAACCCTATATTTTTAGTTCAGCTTTTGGTTTCGACTTTCAGTTTGATTTATTTAAAAAAGATTCTTCGTTTTTAAACTTACAAACCAATGTTGGTATTGTGTATGAAGCCAATGCAAAACACACTACCAAAATTTTGTATCAATCATACAAAACCAATTTATTGGATGTAGATACCAATAACATTAAAATAACGAAACGATTACCCGATATAATTGATGTTGTAACCAATAGTTTAGGTGTTGATTATTTATACAACAATACCAACTACAAGCTAAATCCTAGTAAAGGAAATGAGCTACAAATTACAGTTACTGCAGGCAGTAGAAAAATTTTACAAAACAATGCCATTACACAAATTAAAGATGCCAATTATAATTACACTTCATTGTATGATAGTTTAGATAAAAATACTTACCAGCTCAAATTAAAAGTACAAACTGCAAAGTATTGGCCAGCCGGAAAATATGCTGTTATTAAAACTGGCATTAAAGCAGGTTGGTTGCAAAGCCCTACAATTTTTAGAAATGAAATGTTTCAAATTGGTGGTTTTAAAACCTTACGTGGATTTGATGAGGAAAGTATTTTTGCCAATCAATTTGCTGTTGGTACAGTTGAGTATAGATACTTGTTTGGATTAAATGCTTACTTCAGTGGATTTAGTGATTTTGGTTATTCATACAATTCAATTGTGAATAAAACTTTTACTTATATTGGTATTGGAGCTGGTATGGCATTTGAAACAAAGCAAGGAATTTTTAACATTAATATTGCAGCTGGCAAAAGAAATGATTTGTCATTCGACTTACGTCAGTCTAAAATTCATATTGGATTTGTAAGTTTATTTTAAAAGGTACACGGATGACACGGATAGGAAAAATTTGCACTGTTTTATTTAAAAAGATTTTATATCAATTTAGAAATCCGTTCTTATTCTAAATTAGCGTTCTAATTTAGAAGTGAAAATCTGTATAATCTGTGTTATCCGTGTGCTATTACTTCTTCACAATTTTATCTGCATTTTGCTTAATAAAATCATCCCAACCTTTAAAACCTTTGGCATTATTTAAAACTGTGTTTGATGTTTGGTAGCAATGGCATAAAGCAACAGCCAAAGCATCTGTAGCATCGTAGTATTGAGGTTTTTCTTCAATATGTAATATTTGTTGCAACATTTTCCAAACCTGTTCTTTATCGGCATTTCCATTACCAGTTATAGATTGTTTTACTTTCTTAGGTGAGTATTCAGTTACGTCAAGTTTGGCTTGCATTGCAGCAGCAATAGCAACACCTTGTGCTCTACCCAATTTTAGCATACTTTGTACATTTTTTCCAAAAAAAGGAGCTTCAATGGCAAAGGTCTGTGGCTTGTATAATTTAATTAATTCACACACTTTTGTATGAATTTTTTCTAAGCGTTCATAAATATCTTTATGATGAGACAATTTTAAAACATCCATTAACAATACTTGTTGCTTATTGCCTTCTACTTTTAGTAGTGCATACCCTAGTATTTGAGTTCCAGGATCTATACCCAGTATAACATGTGGTTTCTTCATTACAAAAGCAATCTTATAGTTTTTGTTTCATTCAAAAAAATAAAGAAAAAATATTGTTGGAATTATGTTTACTAGCTGAAAAATAATTGAGTATTGCTGTATATTTGAAAGAACCCTATACGTATTAATTAAACAGATATGAATGTATCTATTTTTTGCAATTAGAGTGTATTTGTGTAACCAATTTCAATGGTAATTATTAGTTCACAAATTTTACCCTATTAAAATGAGTACTATACAAACTATTTATTTAGCCGATGACCACAATTTAGTGGCAAAAGGCATTGCATCAATAATGCTACAAATTACTAATATAGAAAGTGTAGAAATTTTTTCCAATGGAAAAGAATTGTATGACGCATGTGTAAAAAAATTACCTACTGTTGTTTTTTTAGATGTAGAAATGCCTATTTGGGATGGACGTACAACGTTAGTAGCTTTAAAAGAAAAGTTTCCTACACTTCGCTGTTTAATGCTTTCTATGTTAAACGAAAAATTAATGATTGAAGATTGTTTAGAAAAGGGGGCTAGTGGGTATTTGAATAAAGATTGTTCTGTTATAGAATTGCAGGAAGCAATTTTCTCGACTAATGAATATTATTTTTCTAAAGAAGCACTTAAAAGCATGAGTGGTTTTACTAAGAAAACTATAGAAAAAGATTATCAATTAACCGAACCTTTAACCGAAAGAGAATTAGAAATTTTAGCATTACTATGCGAAGGACTAAGCCCAAGAGAAATTGCAGATAAAATTTATTTAAGTCCAAGAACTGTTGAAACCCATAAAAAAAATATTATGCAAAAAATGGAGGTGAACAGTATTGGTAAATTAATTAGTGTGGCACTAAAAAATAATTTAATTAAGTAGAATCATGCGAAAATTATTTATTGTAATTATTTTTTTCATGATTCCATCCATTGCTCGGCTACAAGTAAATAACGAAACACTAAAATCTAAAATTGCACAAACAATTATTTTGTACAATAAAGATGCAATGTATCAGCAGTTAGATTCACTAAATAAATTACAGGGATTATCGCCAGAAAATAGTGCATGTATTAAATTCCATTTAGCAAAAGAAGAGTTAAGGCTTAAAAAATATTCAAACTGTTTAACTACTTGTTATGCTGGGATTTCAGTTTCAAAAAAAAATGGATTAGATAGTTTTCATATTGCTTTTTACAGATTATTAGGTAACGAAAGTTATTATACACGTAAACTTCCTCAAGCAATTACCCTTTTCAAGAAAGGCTTAGCTATGGCAGAAGCAAAAAACATCATAGAGCTTCAGGCTAGCATTTGTCAAAGTATTGGTGGAGTTTCACTAGATATTTTTTTAATAGACTCTACACAAAAACAACAATTAGATACATCGAGTAAATACTTAAATCTAGCGGTTCAAAAAAGTTCAGCTTGTGGTGAGAATTGCAAATTTACACGTTTGATGTCACTCAGGCTATTAGCCTCTTTTTATGATACTAAAAAAGATTATCCAAAAGCAAAAAAAATCTTTGATACAGTAGAATTGGAAGCAGCTGCATTTAAAGATACAATGTTATTAGCCACAGCATTTGTAGCTTATGCAAATATGCTTTTTAAAATAGGAGATATAAAAACTGGAACTCAAAAAACTGAAATAGCACTTGAATTAATGCGAAAGTTTAAGAATAGAAGTGATGCAACCTATGTTTTAATTTTAGGTTATTTGGCTAAAAGAAGAGAGGATGTTGGAAGACACAAAGAAGCATCTGCACTAAAATCTGAAATTATTGGCTTACAGGAAAACATGTACAAATCTGAAAATCAAATGCAAATAAATGAACTTGAAACACAATTCAAAGTGAAGGAAATAGAGCAGGAAAAAAATATAGCCACAGCAAATGCATTGGCAGAAGTTCAAAAAAAGAAAGCACTTTTATTTATACTATTGGCAGTTAGTTTATTGGCAGTTTTAATAATTACATTGGTATATTTCTTTAATAAAAAGAAACAAGCAGATGCAAAAATTGAATCACAAAAATTAATTGTATCTAGTATTTTAGAAACAGAGGAAAAAGAAAGAAGCCGAATAGCTAAAGATTTACATGATGGTATTGTGCAAGACTTAACTGCAATAAAATTAGATATCAAATCTATGGTTCAACAAGCTCCAGAAAATATACAAATACAATTGAATAGAGTATTAGATAATGTAGATGTTACTTCAAAAGAAGTACGGGAAATTTCTTATCAAATGATGCCTGTAACTTTAAGAGAGTTGGGTTTATTAAAAGCTATTCAAGAATTATTGAACCGAAGTTTGAATAAAAATAATATTCAATTTGATTTGAACTCATTTGGCATAGAAGAACGATTATCTGAAAAAATTGAAACTACGATTTATCGTATTTGTCAAGAACTCATTAATAATACCATTAAGCATAGCCAAGCAAGCAGTGTTTCTTTAATGTTACAAGTCAGAAATAATATTTTGCAATTAACGTATGAAGATGATGGTGTAGGTTTTAATTCAACCACAGTAAAAAAAGGCATTGGCTTAAGTAGCCTCAATAGCCGAATTGAAATGGTAAAAGGCTCACTTGAGTTTGATGCAACTGCTACTACAGGTACTACTGCTTATATTCGAATTCCTTTATAAAATACCAAGATTTACGTACTAAATTTCAGTAATTGTACGTAGTATTTTTTTATCTAAATCATTCAAATTTGTTGACTAACAAATAATGAATGATTATGAAAAAAGTATTGTTTCTGCTTCTTACAACATCTTTTGTAAATTGTATAAATGCACAAGTAGAAGTAACCACAAAAAGTTTAGAACTAGAGCCTTTAAACAAACATAAAGTTTGGAGAATTATAGAAGCTGGAAGAGGCCAAAACAATGAAATTTATTTGAAGTTTGCCAAACCAGGTTGCGATATGAGCAAAAGCAGTTGGACAGGCACTAGAACCTATAGAGGGCTAAGCTGGGAAATTGATAAACTCATTTTAAATCAAAATTTTGAATACCAAAAAACCGAGCCTGCAAAATACACCAGCTCAGAAGAAGCGGTTTTAAGCAATGAAAATGTTTTTGGCAAATCATTTAGACCAACCCCTTCAAAACCATTGTCTACTACCATGCCAACAAGAAGGTTAAGTAGCAAGTTTATGTTCACCAATATTGTAATTCCTGGTGCAACAATGGGTGGCTTTAAAGTTAAAACATCTTACATTACTTGTGGACCAGTTGGTACTACTTGTAGTGAAGTACCCTATATCATAGAGCAAAGTTCTGAAAGTCCAAAAGATGCAAAAGGCCAGCAATGGATTCCTACGTATAATAATCCAGAACCCAATGGAGGCAATATTTTGTTTGGAACTGCCGGGGTAAATCCAGACGAAACAAAAGGGCATTATGTATTTAGAAAATACGATGACAATGGAAATGTAAAACTAGAGAAAGCTTTCACTTTCGATTATCAGTGTTTAATCAATGCAAAAGAAGTTGAAACTTCACCAGGCATGTTCGATTATATTTTTTTAGCCAATACCATCAACTACAAAAAATCTAAAGGAGCATTAGCGGCACCAAACCAATATGAATATTTTAGGGTAGATGGAAAGACTTTTGAAATTAAAGAACGCATAAAATTTGAAGGCGTTTACACGAAGTGGACATTAGATGAAGTGATTGAAGAAAATGGAGCTTTATACTTAATGGGTGCATGTGGCAATAGTGCAACAGAATACATGGGTTTTTATGTTACACCAAAAGAAAAAGAAGGCTTTCAAATTGCCAAAATAAAAGATGGTAAAATGGAATATATAAAAGCTTTTACCAAAAAAGAAGCAGAAGCTGCAATAAAAGTACCAGATGGTATAAAAGGAAAAGTAGATGTTGGTTTCCAATTTATGAACATGCACTTATATGTAAAAAATGGTAGAATTCTTTATGAAGGTCAATCGCTTATCAATGGTAAATTCAAAGGAATAGTAAACATGGTGATTGGTACCGATGGCAACTTAGAAACCATTATTGCAAAACCATTTTACGATGGTGCAACTTATAGCAGCCATTTTAGTAAAGATGGAAATACACTCTATTGGATTTTAGGCGATGCAATGGAATACAACAAGTATGATAACGGCATGTTTTATGCAAAAAAAGCAAGAGAAGTTGTATCTGCAGTAGAAGTAATTAAATACGAAATGAACACAAAAAATGCAGTGTATCAAAATTTAATGAACGATGATTGGGCACTACTTTATACAAATCCAATTTTATACGATAACGATCAAGAAATTGTATTAAATGGAGTTAAGTTGAGTAAAAAAGCCAAAGAAAATGAATTGATTTTTGTAGTGTTAAAAAAATAATTTATAAAGAAAATAATTGGCATTAGTATAAACATAAATTAAGAAAATATGAAAAATAACAACTATAGTATTGAAAAAAATGGTACACTAAAAGTTGCTCTTTTACTTGCGTTCATT
>JAGOUF010000489.1 GCA_018061385.1 Chitinophagaceae bacterium
GATATATTCAGTGCAATTAAGTCGAATAAAATATTAATGAATAAAATAAAAGTGGCGTATTTCCCTTTCATGAAGTAATTTATCTAGATAGAAATTTGGCAGAAAACACCATTTGAATAAACTTTACATTGGTAACAAAATATCTTTTAAAAAGACGTCGTGGTTCTTGAATAAGCCTAAAGAACCATTCAAGCCCAGAATTTTGCATCCAAACTGGTGCTCTTTTAACTTTACCTGCTACTACATCAAAACTACCTCCAACACCCATAATAAAATTTACTTTACTAAGAACTTGTTTGTTTTCGTATAAGAAGTTTTCTTTTATTGGTGATGTAATTGCGACAAATAAAATGTTTGCTCCAGAATCGGCAATTTGTTGAGCAATTTCTTTTTCTTGATCTTTTGAAAAGTATCCATTTCTATATCCTGCAATAATACTGCTTGAGTACTTGTTTGAGTAAACATCAACAACTTTTTGAATAATGTCTTCTTTTGCTCCAAAGAAAAATATTTTATACCCATTTCTATGAGACATTGCTACCAAATCTTCCATTAAATTGGTGCCATTTACTCTTTCAGGAATTGTATGCCCAAGAAATCGAGCACCCCAAACTACACCCTGACCATCAATATTAATTAAATCGCTTTTAATAACAGATTCTCTTAATTGTGGGTCGGATTTCATGTTCACTAATTTGGCAACATTAACGACCACTTGATGAATATGACCTTTAGTTTCAATCGTATTTTTTACAATAGCTAAGGTTTCGTCCATGCTGATAGCATCTACAGGACAATCAAAAATATTAATTCTCATTATTTTGCAAAAGTAAACAAGTTAAAGCATAAAACATCCAAGCTTGTGCCCAACGCATGTAGGGTATTTTTGCTGATATTTTTTTTCTTTTTTGATAGTAAAAGTATCCCTTCTTTTCATTGAACATATTATCGATAGTCCAATTTAATACCCTTTGCAACAGTTCACTATGTTGTTTATGTAAACCCGACTTACAAAAGAAAATAGTTAATTGTGCTGGTGCATGAATATCAACAGGAAAAGTTTGATTGTTATAGTACTTACATTTTCCATCGGGCTCAAAAAAATTATTTAAATAGAAAGACAATCCATTTTGATAATTTTCTTCGAACGAAGAGTCGCCAGAATATTTTGCATAATCATACAAACATTCTAAATTAAATGCAGTATGATGGTTGTCTATCCAATAATGAAAATCGTATGTACCATAAGCCCAAGCTCCATTTGCTTGCTGATGGTTACAACAAAATGTAACACTTTTTTTTGCCTCCTCTAATAAAAAATGTTCGCCCGTATAAGTGAATAATCTGCTTAATAATTTGCTACCCAATAACGAAGCATTAAAAACAACACTTGTATCTAAAGGTGAATATGAAAAAGAAAAATTGCCTTTGTCATCATAGGTTCTATTCAAATCTTTTAAAATGAAATCTCCGGTACTTCTTGCTACTTTTAATAGTTTTTCATCTTTTACAATATCATAAGCATCTAAAATAGCATTGGCAACAAATGACGATGCAACAACTGTTGGTGTATATTTTGGCTGAAAGAAAGCCCTTGCCTGCCAATCGAAATTGTATCCCCAACAACTGCCACTAAACCCTTTTGAGGTTGATTTTATGAGCTCGTTACAAAAAAAATGTATTTTTTGCAAGTTATCTTCCGAGGGATTTATTTTATACAAATTACAATAACCTCCTAAAAATAATCCCAACCCTTTATTGTTATATCCTTTAGGAACGAAAGTAATTTTCCTTAGATTAATTGGACTTCTTTTAAACAATTGAATCCAAGCTAATTTTGCTAAGCGATTGTTTTTTATAATTGGAAGCGATTGAAAAAGTTTACTATTCAACCCATCATAAACATCCCAACCTTTAAAATTTTCTTTTTCAACATATTGTTTTAGAAGATTAAAGCAAGCCAGTTCTTTTTGATTCATCATAATATTCTTACTAAATTATAACTCTAAATCGCCATACAATAACCATGTATCTGTATCGGTTTTAATTAAATTTAACACACTAAATTGAGTTTTAGATTTTACTTTATTGTTTGCACTTTTAATGGTTACTCCATTAGAAGGTAGTATGTTTATTTTGCCTATCCCTTCTTGAACAATTGTTATTTTGCTGCCAATTGGAAATGCAACAATTGTATAGTTGGGTACTTCTATATTTTTTTCTAGAGTTGAATTAATAGCAACAAGATTATTAATGTCTGTAATTGAAAGCAAATAATCATTGGTAGCATTTTTTATTTGAACTAGCTTTCTTGCCAAACTTGAAGTATCCGCAGTATTAATAACATTGAGTCCATTGTTTTTTAAACTACCAGCAACATTTACATCTCCAGCAAAAGAAGCACTCACAGAATCGTTTTTACCAAAGGTTACAACTTCTTGATTGTTTCTATTGGTAATTACAAATCCATTTATAGATTTTGCTTTTAAAGAATCTGCAACTAATTTAACAATATTTATATTGCCATCAACATTCAACATTTCTGCAAAGCCTGCATTACCAACAGCAATTTTTCCTGTAGCTTGATTGATTACAAAGTAGTCTTTGTTTTCTTGATGATTTTGAATTTTGAAGAAATAATTGCCAACATTTGGATTGAAGACATTTCTTAGTTTGAAGTTCGT
>JAGOUF010000490.1 GCA_018061385.1 Chitinophagaceae bacterium
GCAGCAGCCGATGCTACAAAATTTCCTGAACAATTGAGCAATACCATAAAACCTTGGCAAGCAAAAAGAATTGTTTGGAACACGTATAATTTTGGTAGCAACAATACAACAGCAAGCAATCAACTAAAATTTGAAGTGGGCAATTACAATGCTTTACTGGGAGAAAGTTATGGTGAAATTGGTGGAGAAGCAAGAACAATGCACAAAAGCCAAGGAGAAGGAAGACCACGACGCAAAGGCTCTATCACAGAATATTTTTCATTAACAGCAGGCGATAGTATGCAAACAAGTTTAATGGATGGTGTTGCAACAACTTGGTCAGATTTTGCAGGTGGTGCAACAGTTGAACAACAAATAAATACCATTGTTCAACAATACAATTTTGAGCAACCCAATTTAAGTATTCCTGCATTGGTTAGTTTATACAAAACTTTACAAGGATTGCAAAACGAAAATAAATGGGTGAAGCAAAAAATAAAAGAAGTACAACAATTAATTGTGGATTGTGCTGGTTTATTTATGGAAGCAACAACCGACACTGAATATGCAGTACAAGGAGAAAAGTTGAATGTTAGTTTTTTAGTAAACAGTAGGTTGGCAACGCAGGTTAAATTACAACAAGTGCAACTGGTTACAGACTTTAGATCAGTTGTTGATACCAATTTTACTATCGTTTTATCAACTAATAAAAATATCACATTCAACAAATCAGTACTTGTAGATGCTAACAAAAAAGTGCATCAACCTTATTGGTTAAATGCTCCAATGATTAATGGAAGTATGTTTACAGTGAATGATGCAACACAAATTGGTACAGCAGAAAATGAGCCAAGCTATATGGCTAAATTTATTTTTTCAATTGATGATATAAGTTTCACTTATCAATCTGCATTGCAATATAAATACATTGATGCTACAAGAGGCGAAGTATTGCAACCAGTAATTGTTGTGCCACCTGTAATTGTTTCATTAAGTCCAGATATTGTATTAACCAACGTTTTTCCTCAAACAGCAAAAACTAAAAATCAATCTATACAAATACAGTATAAAAGCAATTTTACTGGCGAAAAAGTAGCTACTATTTTTTCCATAAAACAAGGCGATTCTACTGTATATAAAAAAGATACTGTATTGAATTTCGAAGTTGGAAAATCGTACAATCTAGATTTGCCTTTAAGCAAAATTTTCAACAAAAAATTGGAAGAAAATTTAACTGTAGAAATGCTGTTGCAAAAAGATGGAGAAGCAAAAGCATATAGTCATTTTTTAAGAAAAATTAGTTATGATCATATTCCCAATTTACATTATTTCTATCAAGACAATATTCGTGTTATCACAGATTCTATTCAAGTAAAAGGCAAGAAAATTGGGTATGTAATTGGAGCAGGCGATAAAGTGCCAGAAGCTTTATTGTCAATGGGTTTTGAAGTGGTGTATTTGCAAGAAAAAGATATCACGTTACAAAATTTACACCAGTACGATGCTGTTGTAGCTGGCATTAGAGCGTTTAATATTTATGATTGGTTAACCAGCAAAAACGATATTTTAAATGCTTATGTGCAAGGTGGTGGTAATTTAATTGTACAGTATTTAAAAAGCAATACAGTAGGTTCACAAAAAGTAAAAGTTGGACCATATAATTTTACTGTAAATGCTCAATCTCGTGTAACAGAAGAAAATACAGCAGTAAATTTCTTATTGCCAAAACATTCAGTATTGAATTACCCCAATAAAATATCTAGCAAAGATTTTGAAAATTGGGTACAAGAAAGAAGCACTTATCAAGCAATTAATTTCGATAAAAATTATGAAGCCATTTTATCTATGAACGATGAAGGAGAACAACCTGCAAATGGTAGCTTAATCATTGCAAAATATGGCAAAGGTAATTTTGTATATTCTAGCTTAGTTTTATTTAGACAATTGCCACAAGGCATTGCAGGTGCTTTTAAATTATTGGCTAATATGATTGCTTTACCAAAAAACAAACAATAATGCACAATAGAAAAAGAATGGTTTGTATTATGTTAATAGCAATAGGACTTGCGTCTGGTATATTTTTAAAGAATGTAAAAATTGGTTTAATTATAGGGTTGGTATTGGGGTTATTATCTGGTGGATTGTTTAGTAGTAAAAAATCGTAAAAAAATAACAATATGAGTAAGCTACCACTTTTTAAAACATGGAATCAATGGTATGTTTTTGTATTGGCTTTTTTAGCCCTACTAATTGCATGTTTCGTTTGGATTACAAATTACTTTTCTTAGAACCTATTAAAAAAACTGCTGCTGTGCAATGCTCATTTTCTCTTATTGAAAACAAGGAATGTCGATATGAGTTTTATGCACAAAAGCAGATGATTGTTAAATAAATGAACCCCACACATGAGTACATTAGATTGGATAGTGCTTGCTTTTACATTAACAACCATCATTTCTTATGGGTTATATAAAAGTAGAACAAGCAAAAATTTAGAAGGGTATTTTTTAAGCAATAGAAGTATGCCTTGGTATTTGGTATTGCTAAGCATTATGGGTACTCAAGCAAGTGCAATTACATTTATATCTGCACCTGGGCAAGCCTTTACAGATGGAATGCGTTTTGTACAATATTACTTTGGTTTACCCATTGCAATGGTGGTTTTATGTATAACTTTTGT
>JAGOUF010000045.1 GCA_018061385.1 Chitinophagaceae bacterium
TTATTTTATTTTTTAACTAAGCTAAAGTACTACTATGATACTTTCTCGGCGTCGCACTCTTCAAGGTTCTGTTCTTTATTCAACTTTTAAAATACAGGTTCATTTTGTGACTAACGACAAACGTTTAACAACTAACGCTTAACGTTCTCCTAGTCTTTTTTTTCTTTTTTCGGATTGGTCAATAACACTTCATCAACCAAACCATATGCTTTAGCATCAACTGCTTTCATCCAAAAATCTCTATCACAATCTTTGGCAACTGTCTCAATGTCTTTTTCACAATGTTCTGCAATTACTTCATACAATTCATGCTTCAACAATTTAATTTCTTTAGCAGTAATACCAATATCAGTAGCTTGACCACCAATTGCACCACTTGGTTGATGCAACATAATTCTGCTATGCTTTAATGCGGTTCTTTTGCCTTTAACACCAGCACATAATAAAACAGCACCCATACTAGCTGCAATGCCTGTACAAATAGTACTCACATCGGGGCTAATAAATTGCATGGTATCGTACACACCTAAACCAGCGTAAACACTACCTCCTGGACTGTTAATATACATTTGAATGTCACGGGTTCTATCTACACTTTCTAAAAACAACATTTGAGCAGTAATAATATTGGCTACATAATCGTTAATGCCTTCGCCCAAAAAAATAATTCTGTCCATCATTAATCTACTAAAAACATCCATTTGAGCAATGTTCATTGGACGTTCTTCTATAATGTAAGGCGTTAAATTAGTGGGATTAAAATGGGTTTGATAATTATGTAATGTACTGCTACTAATGCCTCTATGCTTTACAGCAAACTTGTTAAATTCCTGCTCAATATTCATGCTTAAAATTTTGCGTTGAAGATAAGTGTTTTGTTATTTTGAAAAATAAGCTGTTCAAATAATATGCAAAGATGCAGTTTGCGACAAAAGGGCATGAATTATATTGTAGCCACTTAGTGATATTAAAAGAAAATTTGTCCATTAAGATATTCATATTAAACAGCAGAAATAGTTACATAAATTTTTAGCCTAATAACTAAATTTGAAGCTAAACTTAAGACAATATTTGCTCATGGATAATTATCAATTACTTTTAAACAGTTTAGCTAAAGCTAAAAAAGAGAACATGATAATCCCTCTTTATAGAGGTGTAAGCAAAGAGTTTGCTTTTGAAAAAGTCAATCTTGATATAAAACATAACACTATCGAACAATTTGCAAAAAAACTTTTCTTTTATGGTGAAAAATCAAAACACTTTTGGAATGATAAAATTAATTCTCCAAAAAATAAACTCGAATTTGATATCAATGACACTTCTGACGAATTCTTTGAGTATATTTTCATGGAGTTTAATAAACTAATAAAAAGACACCATAATAATAGAACTTCATATTATTTTAAGAAAAATAAAAAGGCAGTTTTGTTTTTTGAAGACCTTGATAATATAAAATTATACGTGGATGCAATTAGTAATAAGACAAAAGAACATAAAGTAGCTATCCGAAACTATTACTTAACAATTCTGCACCAGCTTGGCGAATCAAAATATAAAAAAGGCTCTCAATTTATTTCGGCTTCTACCGAAGAAACAGTTACAAACATTTTTTCTAATGGTGAAATTGTTATACAATTTTGGGAGCTGAATTTTAATAAGGAAAACATAATTATACCTGACAAAAACATTCCTACGCTTAAAGGGAAACCTTACAAAAACCAAAAAGAATTATCAATATTTACAGTTATCCTCCCTCATTTTATTTATTCATTTAAATATTTGAATAGGATATATAAAAACCCTGCTATCAATAATATTATAAATTTTGAGTCAGTTCCAATTACAGGCTTAGATATTAAACAAGAAAATTTCATTGAAAAATTAAAGTATGATACAAACTACTCAATTGGCATAAGTACTAACAGTGGATCTTATCAAGAAATAAATTAAATTACAGTTTCATATTTTCTCAACCCTTGTGTAAAATGCATAAATTTTCAAAAGCCGTAATCGAAGCATTCTTCCAACAATTTTACGATGAAAGAATAAAAATTGCAAAAAAGGTAGGAAGCAATTATCATAAACAACTTGATACTTCTCTACTTAGTTTTTGGTTTTCTGTTATTGACTTTTATGGTGGTATATATTTTATTGGAAAAAATAACAAAAAGATATATAAGAATAAGAAATTAAAGCTTGCAGATAAAGAAACATTTGCAAAATTTATTTTAGACTTTTTTCCGGCTCCTGAAAATGAATTAGGAGACTTTCTTTATAGTGTATTTCGTTCAGGTTTAGTTCATCAACTCTCTCCCAAAAAAGGAGAGATCGTATGGGAGGAAACAAACCCAAATTTGTTATGGGTAAAAATTAAAATTGACAATAATAAAGAAGAGAAAGTTGCTACTTTAAACATTTATCAACTTGAAAAATTAGCTTATGCAGCATATATAAATTTCAAACAATTGATTGAAAATGATGAACTCTTTACTGAATGTGAGAAAATTTACAATACCCTTTTAGCAATACCAGATGGACTAGAAGATGGTATGACTATTGACAAAGAATATTCCATTTTATCAGAAGAGGTTAAAGCATACATTACAATAAAAATATAATTTACTAGCCATATTGAATATCCAAATATTTCTGTAGCCTCTTGCTTACATATTTAATAATTGAGTTTTTATTAGTTTAAATTTTAGACATAAAAGCCATAATTCAAAATACCATACCCAACAACACTTATTTCTTATAGGATTTTGTGCATTTCATAACCCATTTGTATCTTACACTAAACTTTGATATGTACCTTTTACTGCGTAGTATCCTTATTTCATCTCTGCTATTATTTGGAAAAATTAGTTTTACACAAAAAATAAATGAGTCAGACTCGTTAGTACTTGTGGAAATGAATCAAAAACAATTTAGTTATTATAAACAAGATAAAATTGATTCTGCAATCACATTAGCAAAAATTACAGTGCAAAAATCAAAAAAAATATTTGGCGAGTTTAGTATTTATTATGCAGTAAGTCTTAATAATCTAGCTTTTTTCTATGAGAAGTCACATAATTATACAGATGCAGAATTGATTTATATAAAAGTAATCCAGGTATATAAAAAAATATTAGGGGAGAATCAAACTGAACGCTATATAAACAGCCTGAATAATTTGGCATTTTTTTACCAAAACTTTGGTAACCTTGAAGATGCTGAACCCTTATTAAAAGAAGTTATTTTTGTTTTAAGTAAGGTAATGGGTAAAAACAATTCTAATTATGCTACTAGCTTAAATAATTTGGCTGATTTATACCAAAGCATGGGGATATATAATGAATCTGAACAATTATACAGAAAAGCTCAAAGTATTTATAAATTATCTTCAGGCGAGAACGATCCAAGCTATGCTATTAGCAAAAGTAATCTAGGTAATTTGTACATAAAGATGGGGAAATACTTAGGAGCAGAAAAGTTACTGAAAGAATCTTCTATAATTTTTGAAAATGCATATGGTGTAAACCACCCATATTATGCTACTATTCTTAATATTTTAGGTGGTCTTTACCATATAATTGGTAATTATAAATCTGCTAATTTTTTTTTAGCCCAGTCATTGGATATACGTAAAAAAGTTTTAGGAACTGACCATCCTGATTACGCTAGGAGTCTTAATAATTTAGCTTCCTTATATCAAGATTTAGACGACTATGCAGCTGCTGATACTTTATATAAAGAAGCATTAGCTATACGCAAAAAACTTTTAGGCAAAGACCATCCCGATTACGCAAACAGCTTAAATAATTTAGCTGATTTATATGAAAATATGGGCAAATATGTAAATGCGGAAATCTTGCAAAAAGAAGCATTATCTATACGTAAAAAAATATTGGGAATTAAACATCCAGATTATGCCCTTAGCCTTAACAATTTAGCAGGCTTATATTCAAGCATTGGTAACTTTAAAGAATCAGAAACTTTATATAAAGAAGCATTAACTATTCGCAAAATTTTAATTGGAACAGAACATCCGGATTATGCAGTTAGCATTAACAACCTTACTATAAATTATTATGATAACAAGCAGTTTAACCCTTGGCAACAAATAGTTAATACTTCTATTCAAACAGAAAACAACAATCAAAAACTATTACTTAAAAATTATAGTGAAACAGAAAAAGAAACTTATTTAAAAGTGAAGATTTTTTATCATAATATTTATTCTTCAATGCTTCACTATTTCAAACACCAATCAACCAATTCCTTTTACCAAAGCACCACATCCAAACAAGGTTGGCTATTACAAGGCAAACAACAGTTAACACAATTAGCCAATCAATCAAAAGACAGTTCGGTTAAAAGTTTATTCACTCAATGGCAAAATACCAATAGGCAATATGCACAAGCCATTCAGTTGACAATAGAAAAAAGAAAACTTAACAATATTAATGTAGATAGTTTACAAGAGCAAAGTGTGCAATTAGAAAAACAATTAATTGCTGCCATACCATCATTGCAAGCTGTAATTACTAATACTGGTTTTACTGGTAAAGAAGTAGCTGCAAAACTTAAACCCAAAGAGGCAGTTGTGCATTGGGTTTCCTTTCAATATAAATCACCACAAAAATGGACAGATTCTGTTTTATATGCAGCTTATATAATTACAGCCAATGATACATCACCCAAGTTTGTAACAGTTTTTGAAGAAAAACAATTGCAGCAAATCTTAAAAAGCTATCATGCTTCTGCAAATGCAAGAAGTACCATTAAAAAAGATAGTTCAACCAATACCAATGCAGATATTGCTTTGCACAATTTAATTTGGAAACCTTTGTTGCCTTATTTACAAAACGCAACTACTATTTACAATTTACCTGCTGGTTTATTGCATAAAATAAGTTTTGCTGCATTAACCGATAGTAGCAATAAATCACTAATTGATAGTTATGAATTGCATCAGTTATTAAGCATAAACGAGTTGGTCAATCCTTTAAAAATTGCCAATAATAAAAACACCATTGCATTATTTGGTGGTGCAAATTACAATGCTGTAAATGCTACAACTGCAACAAATGCATCTACAACACAACCACCTTTATATCGCAATGCAACAAGCAATACCAATATTCAATTCAATTATTTGCAAGGCACAAAAACAGAAGTTGAGACTGTTGCCACCAATGCAAAAAATACCAATTGGAAAACACAATCTTATACTGGTACTTCAGCAACTGAAGAATATTTTAAAAACATAGGTGGAGAAAATGCTCCTAAAATTTTACATGTTGCTACGCATGGTTTTTACTTTCCACCCACTAAAACAAAGCCCAACAATTTTATAAACGATGATAAAAATGTACCAAGAGATTTTCCTTTGTTGAGAAGTGGTTTGGTATTAAGTGGGGTAAACAATTATTGGGGTAAAGATACTTTGCTAGAAAACCAAGAAGATGGAATTGTAACTGCACAAGAAATTAGTAACCTCAATTTATTGAATACCGATTTAGTAGTGCTCAGTGCCTGCCAAACAGCTTTAGGCGATATTAATGGAAGTGAAGGTGTATATGGTTTACAACGTGCATTTAAAATGGCTGGCGTAAAAAAATTATTGATGAGTTTATGGGAAGTTCCCGATGCTGAAACGGCAGAATTGATGCAACTCTTTTACAGCAATGTTTTTAAAGGCGAAACTTATTATACTGCTTTTAGAAAAGCCCAACTAACACTTAAAGCCAAATACAAAGACCCTACTAAATGGGCTGGGTTTGTATTGGTGGGTGAGTAATGGTTTTATAGAGAGGTCTTCTCTTGAAGAGAATACCTCTCTAATAATATTTGTGCATTTACTCCAACACCTTTTTCATCGCCTCGGCTTTCAATAAACATTCTTCATATTCACTTTCTGCATGGCTGTTGTAGGTTATACCACCACCTACTTGATAACTGAGGTATTGGTTTTGTGCATTGTAGGTAATGCTTCTTATAACTACATTAAAATCAAAATCTTTATTAGGTGCTATATAACCTACACAACCACTATAAATGCCTCGTTTGGTTTGTTCGTACTGTTCGGTTAACTCCATTACTTTTTGCTTTGGAGCACCCGTCATACTACCCATAGGAAAAGTGGCTGCTAACACATCTGCAAAATTGGTTTGGGGTGCTACAGTTCCACTAATAGTTGAAATCATTTGATACACTTGCGGAAAAGTGTACACCTTAAATAACTCATCTACTTTAACCGATCCTTCATTACAAATTTTACTAAAATCGTTTCGTACTAAATCTACCACCATTACATTCTCAGCTTTGTCTTTACTACTGTTTTGTAAAGCATTTTTATTGGCTATATCTATTTCGGGATTGTGTACATTTCTTTTAAATGTTCCCTTGATGGGTTGAGAAATGATTTCTGTTCCTTGTTTTTTAATATATCGTTCTGGGCTTGCACAAAGCAAAAATTTATCCTCCAATTTATAAAAGCAAGAAAATGGATTGGGTGAAATTTCAGCTAGTTTTTGATACGTTTCCAACGGATTAATAGTTACTTTGGTTGCATAAAACTCCTGACAAAAATTAATTTCGTAACAATCGCCTCTTAGAATATGTTTTTTTAATTGCTCAATGGTTTTTAGATAGATTTCTTTGGTTATTCTTGGGGTGATGATGTTCGTTTTTCGTTGCTCGATACTCGATACTCGTTGCTCGTTGTTCGTTGTTTTCCCCAATTCCAAATTCCCTACACACTTACTTTCCACTTGCCACTCTCCACTTGCCAACAAATCAATTGCATTAAAAACACTTTCGGGAATGCTACTAATACAACTGATTTCTACTGCTTCTTTACTTAGCTCAATCACCGTTTCAGGTTGAAAGAAAAAAAAATCTGGGAACTGAATTCCATCGTGGTGATTAGAGGTTAATCCATGTAATTCATTTTTAAAATCATAGCTTACATGACCAAATAACCAATCGTTCTTGGTTTGTTCAAATTGAGTAAAATCTTTGAGTGTATTGGGGGTTGACGTAAAGCTACTAACAGCATTTACCGCCAACAAACATTCAACACTATTATAGGGTGTTTGATATTGATGGTTATCTAAAAAACAACAAATGTTGAACTGGTTTGCCCAACTCAACATTTGTTGTTTAAATACACTATAATTATTGATGGCAAATATTGCCTTTGTTCTATTCACACTATTGATTACAATTAAAAATCATCGTCATCAGCAAAGTCATCTCCACCATCATCAAATAAGTCAAACTCTTTAAAGTCTTCATCTACTTTAAAGTCATCGTCATCACTCGATTTTTTTCCACCTGCTGCTTTACCGCCTTTTGCTTTTGGAATATCAAATTCATCAAAATCAGGATCCCAAGCATCTTCTTCTTCAGTTGCTTCCCAATCGTCTTTTTCTTCTACATCATCATCTTCATCATCCTCATCGTCTTCGTCTTTCGCTTTTTTTGAAGTAGATTTTGAAGCCGTTTTCTTGGTTGGCTTAGTATCAAAATCATCATCGTCTTCTAAATCATCGTCATCTTCTTCTAATTGTTTTTTACTTTTAGACGATGGCTTTGCTGCACTTTCTTTTGCAGGCACTTTAGGTGTGGAGGATTTTAGATCCTTATCAGATTTTGTTGGCATGGTTCTAATAAGATTTTATATTTTGATGGTGTAAAATTTCAACGCAAAATTTTACTAACCAAAATTTTCGGAATATTTTTTTTATAATTTACAAACTAATTATTTGTTCTCTTCCTGGTCCGTTAGAAACATACTTTATTGGAGCACCAATAAATTCGTTAATAAACTCAATATATTGTGACATATCAACAGGTACTTCTGCTGCTTGTTTTAATACTGTACTATCGCAATTCCAGCCCTTAAATGCTTTGTATTGAGGGTTAATTTCTACTTTACTAATAGCAAACGGAACTTCATCTGTAATTTTTCCATTAATGCTATAAGCAGTACAAACGTTTAAGTTAGCAAATGAATCTAACACATCGGCTTTTGTCATTACAACTTGTGTAATACCATTAATCATACAAGTATATTTCAATGCAACTAAATCAATCCAACCACATCTTCTTGGTCGGCCTGTAGTTGCACCAAATTCGCTACCAATTTTTCTCAATTCTTCCCCTGTTGCATCATGTAGTTCTGTAGGAAAAGGGCCGCCACCAACTCTTGTACAATATGCTTTGGTAACACCAATTACTTCATTAATTTTTTTAGGACTAATGCCCAAGCCTGTACAAACGCCAGCACTAATGGTGTTGGACGATGTTACAAAAGGGAATGTTCCAAAATCTATATCTAACATACTGCCTTGTGCTCCTTCAGCCAATACTTTTTTTCCTTCGTCTAATTTTTTATTAATGAAATATTCTCCATTAACAATATTCAATGTTTTTAAAAATTCTACAGCTTCAAAAAACTCAGTTTCCCAAGCACTAATATCTTCGGTAAAATTAAAATTGTTTAATAAGGTTTGGTGCTTGGCTCTTAAATCTTTGTATTGTTTGTCAAAATCGGCACTTAATAAATCGCCAACACGAATTGCATTTCTACCAGTTTTATCCATGTAAGCTGGACCAATACCTTTTAAAGTACTACCAATTTTGCTATCTCCTTTTTGCATTTCACTTGCTTTGTCTAAAGCTCTGTGAGATGGAATAATCACATTGGTTTTTTCAGCAATAAATAAATTTAGTTTTACATCAACACCAAAAGAAGCAACAACATCACATTCTCTTTTTAATGTAACAGGATCTAATACTACGCCATTGCCAATTAGGTTTACACAACCTTTATGAAAAATACCCGAAGGTATTTGGTGCAACACTACTTTTTTCCCTTCTACATATAATGTGTGGCCAGCATTTGGACCACCTTGAAAACGTGCAATTACATCGTAGTTGGGAGCAAAGAAGTCTACAATTTTTCCTTTGCCTTCATCGCCCCACTGTAAACCTAAAAGTACATCAACCATATACTGTTTTTATATAGGGCAAATGTAAGTGTTGAAATAATGGAAATAGAAAACTATTGATAAAATGTGGAGAGAAAATATTTTTGATGAAAAAGGTTTCATACAAAGTAACAATTGCTTGAATAGAATACAGAAATAAAGCCACAAAGAACCAACGATACATAGTAACACAACGAAAAAAAATTAAAAATTTTCCTTTCTGAATTTTAAAAAATCTATAAATCAATTTTACTCAGAGAAAATCATTTGCTCTAATTATTTATTTCAATTGCCAAAGGCTATTAATCTTCTTTGTACAGTTTTTCAATGGTGAAATTAACCAACAAAAAATTTCTGTGATATCTGTGTTTTCTGCGAGAAATAACATAAAAACAAAAAGCCACCTTGCGGCGGCTTAAAGCTATCTTTAAAATGAAGATTTAATTATTCTCCACTATTTGGTTTAACCAATCCAAGTTTTGCTTCTAAACTTAATGTAGCATGTGGTACTGCACGTAAACGAGCTTTATCAATTAATTTACCTGTCATTCTACAAACGCCATAGGTTTTGCTTTCAATACGCATAATGGCTTTTTCTAAATGATCAATATAAGTAATGGTACGGCTAGCCATTTGGCTTAATTGTTCACGTTCCATACTTAAACTTCCATCTTCCATTGTCATGTATCTTC
>JAGOUF010000491.1 GCA_018061385.1 Chitinophagaceae bacterium
GTTCTATATAAAGCACTTTCTCCCACCCAAATACGAATGGCCATTTCAGCCAACTTATGTTTAATTGCACCAAACTTTGCTATGGGTAATTTAAACTGTTCTCTAGTATTGGCATACTGTATACTTGTAGTTGCAGCACCTTTGCTACCACCTAAAGTTGCAGCACCCAATTTTAAACGACCAATATTTAAAATGTTGAAAGCAATTATGTGACCTTTACCAATTTCGCCTAATAAATTTTCAACGGGTATTTTACAATCTTGAAAATATAATTGAACAGTAGACGAACCCTTGATGCCCATTTTATGTTCTTCCGGACCTTGAGTAAAACCTTCCATTCCACGTTCTACAATAAAACCTGTAAACTTATCGCCATCAATTTTTGCAAAAACAGTATAAACATCTGCAAAGCCCCCATTGGTAATCCAACATTTTTGTCCATTTAAAATATAGTATTTTCCATCTTCACTTAAAGTAGCAGTTGTTTTAGCACTCAACGCATCGCTACCACTGTTGGGTTCTGTTAAACCATAAGCACCTTTCCATTCGCCACTTGCAAGTTTTGGAATGTATTTTTGTTTTTGTGCTTCTGTACCAAAATATAAAATGGGTAAGCTTCCAATGCCAGTATGTGCAGCAACTGCAACACTAAAACTATAGCCACCACCCAAGCCTTCATTAACAACTGTAGCAGTAATAAAATCTTTTCCAAGTCCGCCTAATTCTTCAGGAAAAGCAGTAGACAATAAACCTTGCTCACCAGCTTTTTCCATTAACGAGGCCATTAATCCTTGTTCTTGCTGATCAATTCTTTCAATAATTGGGTGAATTTCTGTTTCTAAAAACTGGTGACACATGTCCATTACCATGTGTTGTTCTTCATTAAAATCTTCTGGAATAAATGTATCAAACGAATTACTTTCTTTAATAATCCATTCTCCACCTTTTAATGCTGTTTGTTGTTGTGTGATACTCATGGCAAAATATTTATTAATTAATATTGTTGATTGGCAAGTGAGGAACCGTGCATGTTGAATGTACAATTCTCACTGTTTACTAATTACGTTGTTAAATTATCATACACTCTTTGTAAAACATTTTTAACTGTTTCAATTTCATTTTTACTAACGCCTACCAAAGCTTCATCCATTGTTTGATTGGCAAGAGCAATTGTAACATCTTGTAACAGTAAAGCAGCATCGGTTAAAAAAACAGAATTAATTCTTCTATCTTCTTTACTTGCTATACGTTTTACCAATTGTAATTTTTCTAAATTGTCTAATAAACGGGTAATACTTGGTTTATCTCTAAAAGTTCTGTTACACAATTCTTGCTGACTTAAACCATCTTCTTTCCATAGGTGATATAAAATACTCCATTGTTCAATGGTAATATCTAATCCTTCGTTTCTAAAATGCTTTTGCAATCTACGTGCAATTGCAGTAGCTGCCATAGCATTGATAACGCTGTATAATTCGCCTCTCTTAAATTGGTTGTTTGACATATAGTTGTTTATGCAACTATTCAAAGGTAAGCGGATTTTTTATTTGAACAAGAAAAGTTTTTGTGAAACTTTAGCATTCAATTTGCTTTGAAAGTATCCTAACAATTTTTGATAACGATTGCACAATTAAACTTATAGAAAGCAGCTCTAAAAAAAATTATGCACTAATTTGGCATAAAATATAACGAGGCCAATTTAGAATAATATGAAAAAAATTTACTTACTATTGGTTGTACTTGTTTGTGTAATTCAATCAGTAACTGCTCAGCAAATTGCTTTTCCGGGTGCCGAGGGTGCAGGAAAATTTACAAGTGGAGGAAGAGGAACTTCAACAGTGATGACTACTGTTTTTGAGGTAACGAATTTATCTGATGTCAACTCCGTTGGCAGTTTGCGTTATGCTTGCAGCCAATCCACTACTACTTATCCTTACAGAACAATCGTTTTCAGGATTTCTGGAACCATTCATCTTAATTCAAGACTAAATGTACCTAAAAATACCACCATTGCAGGACAAACAGCTCCTGGTGATGGTATTTGTATTGCAGATCATTCTGTAGTTATGAATGGTGACAATATCATAATTCGTTACATGCGTTTTAGGCTTGGCGATAAGAACCAATTGAAAACCTCTCCTGCTGGATGTGGCGTTCCTGTTGCTCCATTTACAGCAGCCTGCATGCCTTTAGATGGCAGTGGTGGCGATGATGCTTTGGGCGATGCAGGGCATAAAAATATAATTATCGACCATTGCTCTGTTAGTTGGAGCAATGATGAGGCATTAACCATGTACCGTGGTGATAGCCTTACCCTTCAATGGAACATGATTAGTGAACCGTTGAATTATTCCTATCATTTTGAAACAGGTGATGCAGATTTTGAACAGCATGGTTATGGAGGAATTTGGGGTTCGTTACATGGTACATTTCACCATAATTTGTTTGCTCATTGCAAAAGCCGCAATCCAAGGTTTGGAGGCAGTTCAAATTATGCAGTAGGAGCAATTGAAAGTGCAGACTTTAGAAACAATGTGATTTATAATTGGGGACTTTATACAGTATATGGTGGCGAAGGTGGCCAGTACAATTTGGTGAACAATTATTACAAGTATGGCCCATCTACTGGTGTTGCTACAAAGTACAGAATTGTAAAT
>JAGOUF010000492.1 GCA_018061385.1 Chitinophagaceae bacterium
GGGTTTGGGGAGGTTAAACAAGTATTGCGATATGGAGAAAATCCTCATCAATCGACAACATTTTATGGAGATTTAACTAAATTATTTACACAGATAAACGGTAAAGAACTTTCTTATAACAACCTTGTAGATGTTGATGCTGCTATACAAATTATTGGAGAGTTTCAAGCCCCTCCTTTGAAGGGATTTATGGAGGTTGTTTTTGGTATTATTAAACATACCAATGTTTGTGGAATTGCTGCAAAAAGCACAGTACTTCAAAGTTGGGAAGCAGCTTTAGCTGCCGATTCTGAAAGTGCTTTTGGTGGTGTTTTAGTTACCAATGGAACTATTGATAAGGCAACGGCAGAAGCAATAAATGAAATATTTTTTGAAGTGTTAATTGCTCCAACATTTGATGAAGATGCATTGGTTATTTTAAAAAGTAAGAAGAACAGAATTCTATTACAATTAACCAATTCAAAATTCAAAATTCAAAATTCCTCAAAAAATTTACTCAATGGAACACTTTCCCAACAAAGCGATGTAGGCAACTTTATAGAGTGGAAAGAAGTTGGTGGAAGAACAACCACAGCAATAGAAAAAGATGATTTAGCTTTTGCAAACTTGGTTTGCAAACATTTAAAAAGCAATGCCATTGCTTTAGTAAAAAACAAACAATTAATTGGTAAAGGTTGTGGACAAACTTCTAGGATTGACGCTTTACGTCATGCTATTGAAAAGTCTAAGCAATTTAAGTTTAATTTAAAAGGTGCAGTGTTAGCAAGCGATGCATTTTTTCCTTTTAACGATTGTGTAAGTATTGCTCACGAAGCTGGTGTTGAAGCTTTTATTCAACCAGGTGGAAGCATTAGAGATAAAGACAGTATTGAGTATGCAGTACAACACAATTTAGCAATGGTTGTTACAGGTATGCGTCATTTTAAACACTAAGCATCAATTAAAATTTAAAGCAAGGTTTAAATAGTTTTATAAAATAGAATCTTGCTTTTCTTTGAGTAAAACAAGATGAACTCCAAGCAAAAAGCCTATTTAGCATTAGTTACTACTTCAGTTGTTTGGGGTACAACTTGGGTTGCCATGAAGTTTGGAGTTACAGCAATGCCAGCTTTACAATTAGCTGCAATTAGACAAATAATTGGAGGAGCTTTGTTTGTTGCTTTTTTTATGTTACTACGCAAACATCCTTTACCTACAAAAAAACAGTTAAGACAATTATTTTTTTTATCCATTTTCACCTTTGTATTTGCCAATGGTTTTAGTACATGGAGTTTAAAATATATTCCTAGTGGCTTGGGTGCATTAATTGGTGCTTTATATCCATTATGTGTAGTTATAATTGAATACTTTTTTTACAACAATAAAAATATCAATCTTGCCGCAATCATTGGTATTCTTTTAGGCATCATTGGTATTGGTGTTGTTTTTTACGAAAGTGCATTTGGTATAAAAACAGATGGTTATTTTATTGGGCTTTTATTAGCAATTATTGCAACTATTTCTTGGAGTTATAGTACCATTGCTATCTCTAAACAAAAGGTAAATATTAACCCATATTTTGGTTTAGGATGGCAAATGATATTTGGTAGCAGTATGATGTTTGTATTAAGCTACAGCACAGGAAATTATATTCCAATGGCTGCAATACCAACAACAGCTTGGGCTGTTATTCTTTATTTAACTTTTGCAGGTTCTATACTGGCATTTGTAGCATTTATTTATAGTATGAAACATTTGTCTCCAGCGTTGGCCTCATTATATGCTTACATTAATCCAATTATAGCAATATCTATTGGTACAGTTTTATTAAACGAACATGTAACACTTAACTTAGTTATTGGTAGTATTATTACTTTAGTTGGGGTTTATTTAGTGAATAAAGCCATGAAAAAACAAGTAACAGAAGATTTGCCAGATACAGAAGGAATGTAAAACAATTTCACACAAAGTTTGCCAAGATTACTAAGCTACAAAGTAGTAGAAATATATACAAAATACTTTGTGTACTTCGTTGCTTTGTGTGAAATCATAAAACAATAAACTATAGTAATCCTTTGCTTACTAAATACTCTGCAATTTGCACAGCATTGGTTGCAGCACCTTTACGCAAATTATCGCTTACAATCCACATGTTTAATGTTTTAGGTTGGGTTTCATCTCTACGTAATCTACCTACAAAAACTTCATCTTTTTCATGAGCCCATAATGGCATTGGATAAAATTGTTCTGCATCATTTTGTTGCAAAACAATACCAGGAGCATTGCTTAACAATGTTTTCAACTCTTCTAAATCATACTCATTTTCAAATTCAACATTTACACTTTCACTATGTCCACCAACTACAGGAATACGAACAGTGGTTGCAGTAACTTTAATGTTATCGTCTTGCATTATTTTACAGGTTTCTTTCACCATTTTCATTTCTTCTTTGGTGTATCCATTTTCTAAAAAAACATCTATTTGTGGTATAACATTCAAATCTATTTGATACTTATAAGCCATTTCTCCATTAACACCATTACGTTCGTTAAACAACTGATCTACTGCTGCTTTACCAGTACCAGTAACACTTTGGTAAGTGCTTACCACTACTCTTTTAATTTTATATCTTGCATGTAAGGGTTGTAAAGCCACCACCATTTGTATAGTAC
>JAGOUF010000493.1 GCA_018061385.1 Chitinophagaceae bacterium
CATAATCTACATAAGCTTGATGGTGTTTACCATGATGTATTTGCATAGTCAAAGTATCAATATGTGGTTCTAATGCTTCATGAGCATACGGCAAAGCCGGTAATGTAAATGCCATGATTATAATTTTTTATTTGTTTAATAATGAGAGAAACAAATGTACTTAATGATTGGGAAAGATAAAATAATGAGAGGGATTGTTTCTCAACTCGAAAAATGAACGAGAAATTATTTATTTCAAAAAGATTGCTGCTTACATTTATCTTTTACTCCTAAAAAAAGTTTTCATTAACATCCCACACTCTTCGGCCAATACATCTTTTACCAGTTCTGTTTTTGGATGAAATGGCCATTTTTCTGGAATAATTAATCCATCTAAATCTGTAAAAAAACGCAAGCCACCACTTTTTTCATCGCCTGCTCCATACACAATTCTTCCTAATTTGCCCCAATACAAAGCCCCACAACACATTAAGCATGGCTCTACAGTTACATACAAAGTTGCTTCGGGTAAATACTTTGCTCCTAAATAATTGTATGCACTGGTTAATGCCAAAATTTCTGCATGTGCCGTACTATCATTTAGCATTTCTGTTTGATTGTGTCCACGAGCAATAATTTTATTATTCAATACAACTACTGCACCAATGGGTACTTCATCTTCATCAAAAGCTTGCCTAGCTTCTTTTAACGCTTGTTGCATAAAATATTCATCAGAGAAAGGGATTGCTTCCATGTGTTGTATTTATATGTACAAACTTCGCTGTATTCTATTGAAATGCAAAAAGACGATATTGTTATATCCAATCACTTTGCAAAAATTAAACCCATCTATTTTTTGTTCAATACTTAACTTGTGCTAGTAATTCAATTATTATGCTTGCTCAACTTAATTCTGTTAAACAATATTTTGAAACTGGTGCTACACAATCGTTTGCTTTTCGTAAGCAACAATTACAACTATTGAGCAATACCATTAAAAAATATGAAGAAGAAATTTACGATGCTTTGTATAAAGATTTAGGCAAAAGCAAAGCCGAATCTTACGCAAGTGAAATTGCATTGGTGCAAATGGAAATTGCTTTTTTCTTAAAAAATTTAAGGCAATTAATGCAGCCACAAAAAGTTACTACCAACTTAATTAACTTACCCGCTAGCAGCAAAATTTACTATGACCCATTGGGTGTTGTGTTAATTGTTGTTCCATGGAATTATCCATTTCAATTGTTGTTCAATCCTTTGGTTGGTGCAATTGCTGGCGGCAATTGTGTTGTATTAAAACCTAGTGAATTTACGCCTGCAACCAATATTGTAAGTCAAAAAATTATTGCAGAAATATATGATAAGCAATATATACAAATTGTAGAAGGCGATGGATCGATAGTAATTCCTGAAATGATGAATAATTTTCGTTTTAACCATGTTTTTTTTACAGGAAGTACTGCTGTTGGCAAAGCTGTTTATACTTTGGCGGCTAAAAATTTAGTGCCAGTTACTTTGGAGTTGGGAGGAAAAAGCCCTTGTATAATTGAAGCAGACGCCAACTTAACAGTTGCTGCAAAACGAATTGTAATGGGCAAATTTTTAAATGCAGGACAAACCTGTATTGCCCCAGATTATTTGTTGATACACGAATCGGTTAAAGAAAAATTGATTCACTTATTGAAACAATCAATACAAGATTTTTATTCTACCAATGCTGCCAATAGCGAAGATTATGGTAGAATAATTAACGAAAAAAGATTCAATGCTTTGCTTGCATATTTAAATGAAGGAGAAATTATTTTTGGTGGAAAAAATGATGCAACTAAACTATTTATAGAACCTACAATTTTACAAAATGTACCTCTTGACGCAAGGGTGATGACAGAAGAAATATTTGGTCCAATATTGCCCATTTTTACTTTTACCACTCAAGAAGAAGCATTGAAAATTATACAAAAGAATCCAAACCCATTGGCATTTTATGTATTTACTGCATCTTCAAAAAAGGAAAAAAGTTGGCTACAAAAAGTACAATTTGGTGGTGGTTGTGTAAACAATACCATTTATCATATTACCAACCATCATTTGCCTTTTGGTGGTGTTGGTTATAGTGGTTTGGGTAGTTACCATGGGCAAAAATCTTTTGAAATTTTTACGCATGCCAAGCCTGTTTTAAAAACAGCTACATGGATAGATCCTTCAATTAAATATCCTCCATTTAAAGGGAAGCTAAAATGGTTTAAACTATTTTTAAAATGAGTATAACTAACAACAAATGGCTTAAAAGATTTTGTATTGTTACAACCATTGCTGCAATTGCTTTGTTGTGTATAAAAAGAAAAGATATGACGTGGAGACAATCAATCATGAAAACTGTTTATTCAGCAATAATGTTAAAGGGTAAAGTATTTGGAACATCGAGTGGCATTTTGTTAAACGAGAAAAAAACAACACCAATTATTCCTTTTTATAATTTAACTACAACAGCAAATAATGGAACTAGTATAAACCTGAATGACTTTAAAGGGAAGAAAATTTTATTGGTAAATACTGCTAGCGATTGTGGTTATACTGGTCAGTACAGTGAATTGGAAGAATTGTACCAACAGTACAAAAACAAATTGGTGGTAATTGGTTTTCCTGCAAATGATTTTAAAAATCA
>JAGOUF010000494.1 GCA_018061385.1 Chitinophagaceae bacterium
CGGCAATGGAAGATATTAATAAAGAAGTTACCAGTGCTTATGGTGCCAATTATTATCAGCCTCGAAAATTCAAAAATAAAAACGAGTCTGCACAAGAAGCTCACGAAGCCATTCGTCCAACTTACATGAACAATCATACAATTGCTGATGATGAAACAAGACGATTGTATGAACTTATTTGGAAGCGTACAATTGCCAGCCAAATGAGCGATGCTGAATTTGAAAAAACAATTGCTAAAATAAACATTAGTTCCAACCAAGAGCAATTAACTGCAACCGGTGAAGTAATGAAATTTGATGGATTTTTAAAAGTGTATTTAGAGGGCAAAGACGATGAAGATGAAGAAGCCAACGAAGGCATGTTGCCACCATTAAATGTTGGACAAATCTTGAACTTTAAGGGCATGACTGCAACTGAAAAATTCACTCGTCCGGCAGCAAGATATACAGAAGCCAGTTTGGTAAAAAAGTTAGAAGAATTGGGCATTGGCAGACCAAGTACTTACGCTCCTACCATTTCTACTATTGTAAAAAGAAACTATGTTGAGAAGCGTGATAAAGATGCCATTAAACGCTCAGTAAATATCTTAACGCTTACTACCAATCATGTAATTGAAAAAGAAATTACACAAGAAAATACTGGTGCCGAAAAAAGTAAATTATTTCCAACAGATTTAGGAATGGTGGTAACCGATTTCTTAAAACAGCATTTTGAAAAAGTAATGGATTATGGTTTTACTGCAAAAATTGAACGTGAGTTTGATGAAATTGCAGAGGGCAAAACCAAGTGGAGCAGCATGATTGATGGCTTTTACAAACCATTTCATATTAGTATCGAACACACGTTAGAAAATGCTGAACGTGCAAAAGGAGAACGTGAATTGGGTATTGACGAAAAAACTGGTAAAAAAATTATTGCACGTATGGGCCGTTATGGTGCAATGGTACAAATTGGCGATGTAAACGATGAAGAAAAACCACGTTTTGCCAAATTAAAAAGTACACAAAGTATTGAAACCATTAGCTTGGATGAAGCAATGGAATTGTTTGCTTTACCAAAAGTGATTGGCGAATTAGAAGGAGAAGAATTGAGTGTAAATGTTGGACGTTTTGGTCCATATATTAAAATGGGCGATCAATTTATTTCTATTCCAAAAGGAGAAGATTTATTTGAAATAGATATTGAAAGAGCCAAGCAATTAATTGAAGAAAAAAATCAAGCCGATGCACCAGTTGGTTTCTTTAATGAATTACCAGTAACAAAAGGCAAAGGCCGTTTTGGCCCATTTATTAAATGGGATGGCATTTATATTAATGTACCTCGTAGGTATAATTTCGACAATCTTTCTCAAGTAGAAATAAATGAATTGGTAGAAACAAAAATTGCAAAAGAAGCCAATCGTTATATTCAAAATTGGCCATCAGAAAAAATTTCACTTGAAAATGGCCGTTGGGGGCCATACATTAAGTTTGGCAAAAAAATGTTGAAGGTTACTAAGAAAACAGATGATACAAAATACACTGCAGAAGAATTGGCAACTGTACCAATAGAAGAAGTTAAACGTATGATTGAATTACAAGTACCCGATGCATTTGCAAAAAAGGCAAAAGCCCCTGCAAAAAAAGCAGCAACCAAAAAAGCTGCTCCTAAAAAGGCAGCTAAGAAAAAAGTATAAAACAAAAATCCCATTCAATTTTGAGTGGGATTTTTTTATGAAGACCATACAAGTAACTTTTTTAAGCCCTTGTTGGTATTGCAAACTAAAAGTCAATTCTCCATACTCTTCGCCAATGTTCTGTCTTTCGACCAAAATTGATTTTTAATACATATAACTTTTGTTTTGGAATAGTGACGTAAGTTTAAATATTGGCTACAAAATTTAAAGAACCTACAATTAACAATGGAAGACTTTTCAATGACATCACATTTGACAACAAAGGAGTATGCAAAAATTATGTTTCTTGGACTTTATAAAAAACCAGGTTTCATAATTGCAACAATTCTTGGCCTCTATTTGGTTACTACAGTAATTATTGACTACTTTAAAATTGGAAGTTTCTATACAGGCACACCATATTTTGATATAATCTTCGGCTTATTCCTTTTGTTTTCACCCACTTTAATTGTCATAATTTCTGTCAGACAATTTATATCAAACCCGAGTTTTCAAAACGATATAAAATATACTTTTAGTGAAATTGGAATAAAAGTTCAAGGGCTAACGTTTAAAGGAGAATTTGTATGGGCATATATCATCAAGCAAAAAGAAATTGGCAACTTTCTAATTTTATACCAAAGTAAAAAAGCAGGAAATATTATTGACAAATCAAAGCTAACATTGAACCAGCTACAATTTATAAAATCAAAAGTTGTACGAAGATAATTTTCTTAATTATGAAATTTTTTAAGATTAATATTTTAACCAACATCTTTATTTTCGGATGTTTTTTAATTGGCTGTAAAAGCAAATATTCCGAAAAGGAAATGCATTTTATCAATGCTTTTCACGACAGAGATACTGTTATCTATGAGAGTAATTTAAACCAATTAGAACGAGACACCGTTTATTTCAACAAAGTAAAGTATCCAAAAATTTGGCTTCCAGGTTTTAGGGATGGAATGAAATATTCAGATGAAATA
>JAGOUF010000495.1 GCA_018061385.1 Chitinophagaceae bacterium
AACATGCTTTTGATAGTGCTTATGCTCAAAAATTGGGAGTTGATGTAGACAATTTATTGATCTCTCAACCAGATTATGGTGAGCAAGCTTTGGAAATTGCTGATCGTTTAATTTTATCGGGTGCAATCGATGTTGTTGTAATAGATTCTGTTGCTGCATTGGTGCCTAAAAGTGAGTTAGAGGGAGAAATGGGCGATAGCAAAATGGGTTTACATGCTCGTTTAATGAGCCAAGCTTTGCGTAAACTAACTGCAACTATTAATAAAACCAATACCATTTGTATTTTTATCAACCAGTTACGTGAAAAAATTGGCGTAATGTTTGGTAATCCTGAAACTACAACAGGTGGTAATGCATTAAAATTCTATGCATCGGTACGTTTAGATATTAGAAGAAGTGCTCAAATAAAAGATGGTGATGCTGCAATAGGCAATCATGTTAAAGTAAAAGTGGTGAAAAATAAAGTTGCTCCACCTTTTAGAAGTGCTGAATTTGATATTATTTTTGGCGAAGGAATTAGCAAGGTTGGAGAAATTATTGATATGGGTGTTGAGTTGGGTATTGTAAATAAAAGTGGAAGTTGGTTTAGTTACGATAGCAACAAATTGGGCCAAGGTAGAGAATCGGTAAAACAACTATTGATGGATAATCCAGAAATGGCGAATGAAATTGAAGGAAAAATAAGGGTAAAATTAAATGAAGCAATTGGTGGAACAGTTGCAGAAAAAGTAGAAGCATAACTTTATATATGCGGATTAGTAAGCAAAAAAATCTCATTCAATTTGAATGAGATTTTTTTTACCTGCTAAATTGCTACAAACACAACAGTATAATGCAGCGAAACAAATTTTAAAACAGTCAGTAAATAAATTTTACTAATGAAATACGTCTGGGCAATTTTTTTTATTTGTTTATTTTCTTCAAACAAGGTGCATGCACAAAACTGGGGAGCAAAAAATGTTTATTTTGAGTTGGGTGGAGCAAGCATAGCTTCCTTTAATTACGACATGAGATTTACAAAAAATCAAAATGGCATTGGAGGTAGAGTTGGTTTTGGTGGTGTTAAAATTGATAACGAAGGAGCTATATTTATACCAATTGGATTGAATTATTTATTTGGAAACGACGGCAAAAATTATTTTGAATTAGGTGCTGGCGTTACATATTTGAAATCTACTAATGGAGAAGATACTTTTGTTGGCGATGTGAATACATCTTTTGGTCACTTTAGTTTTGGGTATAGATACCAACCAAGTAAAAATGGGTTCTTGTTTAAAGCTGCTATAACGCCCATATTTGCAAAGGGCTTGTTTTTTCCTTATTATGCAGGTGTTGCATTTGGATATAAATTTTAAATCAGCTGCAACACAAGAATGTTTTTGTTTAAATACTGTTTTCTAAAAATACCCTTATTTGGGTATTGAAACTTGTTATTTACCCTATACTTTTACCTAAAATTTAAAAGTCATGAAAAAATTATTATTCCTTGTAACAGTAGTAACATTTGTTACCCTTGCAGCAACTGCACAAGTAAAATTAAAAGTAGAGCCTGCAGCAGCATTCATTAAAAAAGCAACATCAGCTTTAAAAAGTCAAGGCACTCAACAAACTATGAGAGCAGTTGCTCCTGGCGAAGAGTGTGGTGTTTTCACTTCAACAGAAACCAACAAAGAAGGCGTTAAGTACCAAGCAGCAAAAGAGTATTTAATTATTTCTAACGATGGCGTAACTGGTTTTGCATTTACTATGTACAACACCATGTACAAAGAAAACAAATATGTAATTATTAGAGGCTTGGCTTTAGAGTCTGGCGTTTGTGTTGATAACACATCTAAGGTTACGGTTACTTTTGAAGATGGTGAAACATTAACATTGAAGAACTTTGAAGATGCAAATTGTAAAGGTGTGGTTCAGGCTTTCTTTGGTAAAGCATTGAATAACGAAGCATCTTTAGAAGCTTTAAAAACTAAAAAAGTAAGAAGCTTAAAATTAGAAGGTATTGAAAAAACTGTTGTTAAATCTTTAAGCGAAGGAAACCAACAACAATTACAAGGCACTTTAAAGTGTTTGTAATTTAACTTCAAAATATTTTACAGAAAAGACATCACAATTGTGGTGTCTTTTTTTGTTAACTTGTTCTGTAAAATTTATCATTTGCTTTATCGCATTGTTCAACCAATTATTCAATTTGCATTTTTCTTTTTTTACCGAAGTATTTGGGTAAACAACAAAGAATTGTTTAAAAGCAAAGGACCATTACTGTTAACGGTCAATCATCCAAATGCTTTAATAGATGCTATTGTGTTGGCTGTATATTTTAAACAACCCATTCATTTTTTAACTCGTGGCGATGCGTTTAATACACCTTTAAAAAGATGGTGTTTAAGCAAATTAAATATGATACCTATTTATAGGCTAAGAGATGGAATTGAAAATTTACATTTGAATGATTATGCTTTTAACAAGAGTAAAGAAGTATTAAAAAACAAAGGCATTGTTTTAATTTTTATAGAAGGAATATGTAAACATACACATCAACTACAACCATTTAAAAAAGGTGCAGCAAGAATTGCGTTGAATTGTTGGAACGAAAATATACCTGTTAAAATAATGCCCATAACTATACAATAC